>CALPMC020000017.1 GCA_943324565.2 Chitinophaga pinensis
AATCGTTAATGTTCAATACGCAATAGAGAACTTTCGTGTAGAACAAAAAACCGATTATGAAAAATTAGTTTTCAATATTAAAACTGATGGTTCAATTCATCCTAAAGAGGCATTGAAAGAAGCAGCAAAAATTTTAATTCACCATTTTATGTTGTTTTCTGATGAAAGAATCACATTGGACAGTGAAATTAAGGCTGAGACAGAAGAATTTGATGAAACTTCTTTACACATGCGTCAATTGTTGAAAACAAAATTAGTTGACATGGATCTTTCAGTAAGAGCATTAAACTGTTTGAAAGCAGCAGACGTAGAAACGTTAGGTGATCTAGTATCTTATGCAAAATCTGATTTGTTGAAATTTAGAAACTTCGGTAAAAAATCTTTAACAGAATTAGAAGATTTAGTAGATAATAAAGGATTAACTTTCGGTATGAATGTAGCGAAATATAAATTAGACAAAGATTAGAATTTGAATCATGAGACACGGAAATAAAGTAAATCATTTAGGGAGAAAAACTGGTCATAGAAAAGCGATGCTTTCAAATATGGCTTGCTCACTAATCGAACATAAAAGAATAACAACAACTCTTGCTAAAGCTAAAGTTTTACGTGGTTTTGTTGAACCAATTTTAACGAAATCAAAAACTGATTCTACGCACTCAAGAAGAACTGTTTTCTCTTATTTACAAAACAAAGATGTGGTAACTGAATTGTTTAGAGATATAGCTCCTAAAATTGCTGAAAGAAATGGTGGATACACAAGAATTATTAGAACAGGTTTTAGACTTGGTGATAATGCAGAAATGTGTATGATTGAATTAGTTGATTTCAATGATATTTACACAAATGAAAAAGCAAAGAAAACAACTCGTCGTTCGAGAAGAGGTGGTTCTGCAGTAGCTAAAGAAGTTGTAAATACAACCGAAGAAGTAGTATCTGATGCAGTAGTTGAAGCTTCTGAGGAAACCCCTACGGATAGCACTACAAATGATGTAGTTTCTGAAGATGAAATTCAAGATTCTGAAGATATAACAACTGAAGAATCTACTGACTCAACTGAAAACTCAGAAGAGAAAGAAAAATAGAAATAAACATTTTGTTAATAAAAAGGCGGTCATTAGATCGCCTTTTTTGTTTTATTCTAGCAACTTATAGAATGAAGTTTCTATTTTTGTGCAAAATTCTAAATGGACACAAATCAAGTTGCAGTTTTACTTTTAGAAGACGGAACTGTTTTTCAAGGTAAAGCAATTGGAAAAATTGGAACCACTGGAGGTGAAATCGCTTTCAATACTGGTATGACAGGTTACCAAGAAGTTTTTACTGACCCTTCTTACCTGGGTCAGATATTGATTATGAATACTTCTCATATTGGAAATTATGGTGTTCATGAGGAAGAAATAGAATCTGATTCGATAAAAATTGCTGGTTTAGTTACTAAAAAGTTTTCTAATGGTTATTCAAGAGCTTCAGCTTCTGGTTCATTACAGAATTTAATGGAGAAAAATGAAACGGTTGGTATTTCTGATATTGATACTCGTGCTTTAGTTAGACACATTAGAAACAAAGGTGCAATGAATGCTATAATTTCTTCTGAAATTTTAGATATTGATTCTTTAAAGAAAAAACTCGAAGTAATTCCATCAATGAAAGGTTTGGAATTATCTTCCCGTGTTTCAACTACAATAGCTTATGAAGTTCAACCCGAATCTACTGTATATAAAGTTGCATTGATTGATTTTGGTGTGAAAAAGAATATTGTTAGATGTTTAACTGATCGTAATTGTCATGTGAAAGTTTTTCCAATGAATAGTTCTATTTCAGAATTGAATGAATTTAATCCTGATGGCTTTATGTTATCTAATGGACCTGGAGATCCTTCTGCTATGCCACAATCGGTAGAACTTGTTCAGCAAATTATCAATACAAGTAAACCAGTTTTTGGAATTTGTTTAGGTCATCAAATTTTAGGATTAAGTCAAGGTCTTTCAACTGAAAAAATGTTCAATGGTCATAGGGGGATCAATCACCCTATAAAGAATTTAAAAACAGGAAAAGGCGAAATTACTTCTCAAAACCACGGTTTTGTTATTTCAAAAGAAAGTATTGAAAATCAATCAAATGTTGAAGTAACACATATCCATTTAAACGATGGGACGATTGCTGGTATCGAAATTAAAGATAAACCCGTTTTTTCAGTTCAATATCACCCAGAAGCTTCGGCTGGACCTCACGACTCTCGTTATTTATTCGATCAGTTTGTGAATAATATGCATCAATCAAAAAATCAATAAACGATGAGTTACATTTCAGGAATTTATGCCCGTCAAATTTTGGATTCAAGAGGAAATCCAACAGTAGAAGTTGATGTGGTTACTACAAATGGCGTTTTGGGTCGTGCTGCTGTACCTTCTGGTGCTTCAACAGGAATCCACGAAGCGGTGGAATTAAGAGACGGCGATAAGTCTGTTTATCTTGGAAAAGGAGTTTTAAAAGCAGTAAACAATGTTAATATCCTAATCAATGATGCTTTAAATGGAATGGATATCTTCGATCAAAAGGCAATTGATACGGCACTTATTAAATTAGATGGAACCCCTAATAAATCAAATTTAGGTGCAAACGCAATCTTAGGAACTTCTTTAGCAGTTGCAAAAGCTGCAGCACAAGAAGCGAATTTGAGTATATTTAAATATGTTGGCGGAGTTGGTGCAGTTACGATGCCTGTACCAATGATGAACATCTTAAATGGAGGTTCACATGCTGATAATTTAATCGATATTCAAGAGTTTATGGTAATGCCTTTCGGAGCAAGTTCATTTTCAGAAGGCTTACGTTGGGGAACAGAAGTTTTCCATAACCTAAAGAGCGTTCTGAAATCAAAAGGAATGTCAACAAACGTTGGTGACGAAGGAGGTTTTGCACCTAGTATAGGATCAAACGAAGAAGCAATTCAAGTGGTAATAGAAGCAGTTGAAAAAGCTGGTTTCAAACCAGGTCATGATATGTACATAGCTTTAGATGCGGCTTCTTCGGAATTTTATGAAGCAGATAAAGGAGTTTATCATTTTGAATCAACAGGTGAAGAAAGAACATCTGATGAAATGGTTGCTTATTGGGAAGATTGGACAAAAAAATATCCAATTATTTCAATCGAAGATGGACTTGCGGAAGACGATTGGGCAGGTTGGAAATTGGCAACTGAGAAAATGGGCGATAAAGTTCAATTGGTTGGTGATGACTTGTTTGTTACGAATACAAAACGGCTTTCAAGAGGAATCAATGAAGGAATTGCAAATTCTATCTTAGTAAAAGTTAACCAAATTGGCTCTTTAACAGAAACGATTGAAGCAGTCCAAATGGCAACAAGAAATAGCTATACTTCGGTAATGAGTCATAGAAGTGGTGAAACAGAAGACAGCACAATAGCTGACTTAGCAGTAGCTTTAAACTGTGGTCAAATCAAAACTGGTTCTGCATCTAGAAGTGACCGTATGGCTAAATACAATCAGCTTTTAAGAATCGAAGAAGAATTAGGTGAAGCTGCTTACTACCCTGGTAAAGACTTCAAATTCATTAAATAAGAAATTTATTTTTCTAAATATTCATAAGGCTATTCGAAAGGGTAGCCTTATTTTTGTTAAATGAAATACTTCAACCTCCGAGTCTATGGACTCATAATCAATGAAAAGCGAGAAATTCTACTTTCGGATGAATGTCGTTTTGGACATTTTTTCACAAAGTTTCCTGGTGGTGGAGTTGAAAAAGGGGAGGGGGTAATAGATGCTTTACATCGAGAGTTTCGAGAAGAACTGAATCTCGAAATTGAGCAAGCAACACCCTTTTACTATAATGATTTTTACCAAGAATCCGCTTTTCGGAAAGAAGACCAAATTGTTTCTTTTTATTATTTGGTGAAATGTGATAACTCAAAAATTATGGTAGAGAATTACGAAATTCCATTTCAAGAAGAAACAGAAAAACAGCGTTGGATTTCAATTAAGAATTTATCGACAAAAGATTTGACTTTCCCAATTGATAAAGTTGTAGTTGACAGGATCAAAACTTTCATTCATTAAAAAGGTCACAAAAAAAGAGGTTTAGTAACAAACCTCTTTCTTAATTTATTTTTTAATGACTAGGTCGCTGCTATTTTATCTGACATATATTCACCTGCTTTCAATTTCCCTACAATTTTAGAGAAGCAATCAATTGTATATTCTACATCTTCAAGCGTATGTACAGCAGTTGGGATAATTCTTAAAATAATCATTCCTTTTGGGACAACTGGATAAACAACCATCGAACAGAAAACATTGTAATTCTCTCTTAAATCGTAAATCAAATTTGTAGATTCAGGAATTGAACCATTTAAATAAACAGGAGTCACACAAGAATCAGTTACACCAATTTCAAATCCTGCATTTTTCAATCCAGACTGAAGAGCATTGGTAATTTTCCAAAGATTTTCTTTTAATTCAGGATGATTGCGCATCAATTCTAAACGCTTCAAAGCTCCTTTCACTAAAGGAAGAGGCAAGGCCTTAGCGAAAATTTGAGAACGCATATTGTAACGTAAATATTCCACAACTTGCTCATCACTTGAAATAAATCCGCCAATTAAAGCAAAAGACTTCGCAAATGTTCCAAAGTAAATGTCAATTTGGTCTTGAACTCCTTGTTCTTGTCCAGCTCCTCCACCTTTTGCACCTAAAGTCCCAATTCCATGAGCGTCGTCAACAAGTAATCGGAAATTGTATTTTTTCTTTAATTCAACAATTTCTTTAAGTTTTCCTTGATCGCCACGCATTCCGAAAACTCCTTCTGTGATAACTAAAATTGCACCACCTGTTTCTTCGGCTAGCTTGGTCGCACGTTGCAATTGTTTGTCGCAATCTTCAACATCATTATGTTTGAAAACGAATCTTTTACCCATGTGCAAACGAACACCATCAATAATACAAGCGTGAGATTCTGCATCATAAACAATTACATCATGACGATCAACTAAACAATCGATAGCTGAAAGAATTGCTTGATAACCGAAATTACATAGAATAGTATCTTCTTTCTCTACAAATGCAGATAATTCTGCTTCTAATTGTTCGTGATAATTGGAATTTCCACTCATCATTCGAGCACCCATTGGAGCAGCAAAACCAAATTCAGCAGCAGCTTCTGTATCCGCTTTTCGAACATCAGGGTGATTAGCTAATCCTAAATAATTATTCAAAGACCAATTTAATTTCTTTTTTCCTCTGAAAAACATGTGAGGTCCTATATCTCCTTCCAATTTTGGAAATGTGAAATAACCATGTGATTCTTTTGCGTGTTGACCAATAGGTCCTCTGTTCGCTTTGATTTTTTCGAAAATATCTGCCATACTGTGTAAGTGAATTATTATACAAAATTAAGCATATTCTAATTGTGAAATTTTCTTTATTAAATTTTTATTAACCAGTATTTGAGTATTAATATTGTAATTTTGTTCACAGAATACGTTGAGTTTAATTCAACGAAAACGGAATCAATGCTTACTCTTTTCATTACAAGTTGCATTTCACTCTTCTCTTTGATAAATCCATTGAGTGCGATTCCTGTTTTTATATCACTAACTTCTGGATATTCACCAAGTTATTTAAGAATAACAATTCGAAAAACAGCTGTTTATATTTTTATTATATGTGTTGTTTCCTTTTTCATTGGTAATTATATCCTTGAATTTTTCGGGATTTCCATTCATGCATTAAAACTTGCTGGTGGAATAATAATTTCTCGCTCTGGCTTCCTTTTATTAAATTCACAACACAAAAATGATATTCAAGGTGAAGTAAAAAAAGAATCAATGATTAAAGAAGATATTTCTTTTAGCCCCTTAGCTATGCCACTTTTAGCGGGACCAGGTTCTATTTCTTTGTTAATAAATTTATCTTTAAGTACTGATTCATTTTCTGAAAAATCCATTGTTGTACTTTCTATTTTAGCAGTTAGTTTACTTATTTTCTTTATGTTTTATGTAGCCCCAAAGATTTTAAAATATCTAGGACAAACGGGTATCCGTTCATTCTCAAAAATTATGGGTTTTATTGTTCTATCTCTTGGTATTCAAATGGTGGTTGATAGCTTAAATATTCTTCTAAAATAGGTTTAAGTAACTTACATTGTTGTTCATTAAGTATATTAAAAATAGAAGTTTAATTTGTCATAGAAAGGATTAAGGTTTATCACTTTGTTAAAATAGAACAACAAAAAAAAATATTTAATAAGATTCTCATTAAAAACCTTTGTGTATTTTTGTAAATAGAAAAATTAAATACTACTATAAATAATTACAATTATGAGCAGAGAACACAGTAAAAGAAGTACAATAGCGCTTTTGGTTGCTATTTTTTCATTGTTAATTTCTTTCATAAACTTATTACTTTTGACTGTACCATAGTAGATTAGTTTTTCAGTTTTTCTTGCAAAAACATTCCTGTTGTATTATATTTTTCTTCTGTTAATTTCTCAGGTGTACCTTCAAATTGAATGTGTCCACCATTTTCTCCACCAACTGGACCAATATCAATAATATAGTCAGCACATTTAATAACTTCGGTGTTGTGTTCAATAACAACTACTGAATGACCTTGGTCTATCAATGCGTTAAACGCAATCAATAATTTTTCGATATCATAAAAATGTAATCCTGTTGTGGGCTCGTCGAAAATAAATAGGGTAGAAGGAGCATTAATTCCTTTTGACAAAAATGAGGCTAACTTGATGCGTTGTGCTTCTCCACCAGACATTGTACTAGATGATTGACCAACTTTCAAATAGCCTAAACCAACATCAACAAGTGGCTGAATTTTATCGACGATTTTAAAATCTAATTTGTCTTTTCCGTCTTTGAAAAATTGAAGTGCATCTTCCAAACTCGTTTCTAACAAATCGTAAATGGTTTTTCCACGGTATTCAACTTCCAATGTTTCTGATTTGTAACGTTTTCCTTTACAAGTATCACAATTCAAATGAACATCTGCCATAAATTGCATTCCAACTGTAATTGTTCCTTCACCTTCGCACTTTTCACAGCGTCCACCTTCCACATTGAAACTAAAAAATCCTGGTTTGTAGCCTCTCGCTTTCGCAATTGGTTGACGCGAATAAAGTTCTCGTACATCGTCAAAAGCTTTTACATAAGTAATCGGATTACTTCGTGAAGATTTTCCAATTGGATTTTGATCTATGAATTCTACGTTTTTGATTTGTTTTAAATCTCCGCTAATTCCGTCCATTTTTCCAATTAAATCGCTACTTAAACCCAATTCTTTTCGAACAGCTGGGTATAAAATAGAACGAATCAAAGTCGATTTTCCTGAGCCTGAAACGCCAGTTACACAAACTAAACTATTCAAAGGAATGGAAACAGTTATATTTTTTAAATTGTGTTGACGAGCTCCTTCAATCGTGATTTTATTGTTTGATTTTCTTCGTTTTGTCGGTACAGTAATAAATCTTTTACCAGTTAAATATTCAGCAGTTAAACTATTGGTTGCACTTGTTAATTGTGAAAAGTCTCCTTGAAAAACAACTTCACCACCAAAAATTCCAGCTTTCGGGCCAATGTCGATAATTTCGTCAGCTGCTTTCATTACTTCTTCTTCGTGTTCGACAATAATTACCGTGTTCCCAAGCGCTTTTAAACGTTGCAAAACAGTAATCAATCGTTCGGTATCTTTCGGATGCAAACCAATGGAAGGTTCATCTAAGACATAAATGGAACCCACCAAACTACTTCCCAAAGAGGTCGCTAAATTAATACGTTGCGATTCACCACCGGATAGGGAATTCGCTGCGCGATTCAAGGTCAAGTAACCCAAACCAACATCTTTTAAAAAGCCAAGTCGCTGTTGAATTTCTGGTAAAATACGTTTCGAAACTGTTCGGTCAAATTCATTCAATTCTAAACCGGAGAAAAACGAATGTGCGTCTTCAATGGAAAGCAAAACCACATCTTGAATTGATAATCTGTTGATTTTTACATTGGCAGCATCTCCTCGCAAACGTGTTCCGTGACATTCCGGACAAAACGTTTTACCACGATAGCGAGACAACATCACACGGTATTGAATTTTATAAGTTTGTGTTTCTAAAAATTTAAAGAAACTAGTCAAACCTTCAAAATATTGATTTCCAGTCCAAAGAAGTTGTAATTGTTCTTTCGTTAATTCTTTTAATGGACGATGAATCGGAAAATCAAATTTCTTTGCATTAAAAGTTAAAGCTTTCAAATATTCCCCCATCGAATCGCCTTTCCAAGGTGCAATTGCTCCTTCGTAAACGCTCAAATTTCGATTTGGAAAAACAAGTTCTTCGTCAATTCCGAGTACCATTCCGTAACCTTCACAAGTTTTACAAGCGCCAAAAGGATTGTTGAAAGCAAAGAAATGGACATTGGGTTCTTGAAATTCAATGCCGTCCAACTCAAAACGATTGTTAAACCATTCGATATTGTTTTCGTGAAGAATTCCACAATTTCCTTTCCCTTCTGTGAAAGCGATAGAAACAGAATCCGTTGTACGTGAAAAATTATCCTCGTCTAAGAAATTGGTGCTAATTCTATCCACCACTAAATACAATTCCTTAGAGTGGTTCAATTCCTTCAGATCTTCAATTAAATAGAATTGCTCGTCGTAATAAACACGTGTAAAACCTTGCTTGTAAATGACATCCAGTTTTTTCAAGTCACAATCAATTGGACAAAGCACAGCGATTTTACTATTTTCAGGTAAAGCTTTCAGATAATTGATAACGTCGGTGGTCGTGTGTTTTTTAACTTCCCCACCGCTTTTAGGTGAATAGGTTTTACCGATTCGAGCGAATAATAATTTTAAGTAATCGTAAATTTCAGTGATAGTACCGACCGTAGAGCGCGGATTATTAGTAATTACTTTTTGTTGAATAGCTATTGATGGCGCAATTCCTTTGATGTAATCTGCTTCTGGTTTATTCAATTTTCCTAAAAACTGTCGCGCATAAGAAGACATACTTTCAATAAAGCGTCGTTGTCCTTCAGCATAAACGGTATCAAAAGCCAAACTCGATTTTCCAGAACCGGAAACACCTGTTATTACCACTAGTTTTCCGTGTGGAATATTAACACTCAGGTTCTTTAAATTATGGACACGAGCCCGCTTGATTTCTATAAAATTATTCATCGTAACAAAATTAACAGATGATAAGGAAAGCTGTTCATAAAGCTGTAAAAAGGTTTGAAAATTGTGCTTTATTGTGTTCCATCATTTCTATTTGAATCAATATATTAAGAAATCATCGATTTGTAATGTGTCTTTTTACTAATAAAACTGCTGTTCAATTAAAATTTATGTCCTTTCCGAAGCATAATTTTCTATTTTTACTCTTCATAAATTAATAACAAATGGGTTTTAGTTCACTTTTTAGGAAAAAGACAGTTGGGGATATATTAAAACAAGTTGAAAAAAACAACCTTGAATCGACACATGAATCTTTGGGTAAACATTTAAAAGTTAGAGATTTAGCTGCTTTTGGTATTGCTGCAATTATTGGAGCAGGAATTTTTAGCACGATAGGTGAAGCAAGTTCAAACGGTGGTCCAGCAGTAATATTTTTATTTCTATTTACAGCAATTGCTTGTGGTTTTGCTGCCTTTGCCTACGCTGAATTTGCATCTATGGTTCCTGTAGCTGGTTCTGCTTATACGTATTCGTATGTTGCTTTTGGAGAAATCGTTGCTTGGATTATCGGTTGGTCTTTAATAATGGAATATGCGATTGGAAACATAACAGTTGCCATTTCTTGGAGTGATTATTTCACTGGAATGCTAGAAGGCTTAGGTCTTTATTTACCTCAGTGGATTCAAACTGATTATGTTACTGCTCATGGTGGGTTTTTAGAAGCAGAAGCTTTGATGCAAGGAGGAAAGATATTTGAAAATTTAGATTTTGCATTGCAATCTGCACATAATGCATGGTCGAATTCTCCTACTTTTTTCGGACTTCATCTTATTTTTGATTTACCTGCTTTGTTCATTATTGTTTTAATAACTGCCCTTGTTTATCGCGGAATGAAGGAAAGTAAAAACGCTTCTAATGCAATGGTAGTGGTCAAATTGGCAATTATTTTGTTGGTTATTGCAGTTGGAATTTTCTATGTAGACACCGATAATTGGAGTCCTTTTGCACCAAATGGAGTAGGTGGTATTTTGAAAGGCGTATCAGCAGTTTTCTTCGCTTATATTGGTTTTGATGCCATTTCTACAACTGCTGAAGAATGTGAAAATCCGCAACGTGATTTACCTCGTGGGATGATGTGGGCAATAATTATTTGTACTGTTTTATATGTCTGTATCTCGTTGATTTTAACTGGAATGGTAAACTATAAAGTCTTGGCTGTTGGAGATCCATTAGCTTTTGTGTTTAGAGAAATTAATTTAAAGTGGATGTCTGGAATAATCGCTGTTAGTGCGGTAATTGCTATGGCCTCTGTTTTATTAGTCTTTCAAATGGGACAACCACGAATTTGGATGAGTATGAGTAGAGATGGTTTATTACCTAAGAAATTTGCGAAAGTTCATCCAAAGTATAAAACTCCATCTTTTGCTACAATTGTAGTAGGTTTTGTGGTTGCAGTTCCAGCATTATTTATGAATTTAACAATGGTAACCGATTTATGTAGCATCGGAACTTTATTTGCGTTTGTTTTGGTTTGTGGTGGAGTTTTAGCTCTACAAAATAAAACCGATGTTCCTCGTGGAAAATTTAAAACACCTTATGTAAATGGAAAATATGTGTTGCCATTTTTGGTGATTGGAAGCTTAATTTTAGGATTTACCTATTATAAAAACGAAGTGTTCAATTTTGTGACCAACAAGTCAGAATTAAAGGAAACTAAGGATTTGATTATTGATTTAACTCAAAACGAATCAGATAAACTAAAAAACAATATCGCAACTATTGATAAAGAAGGATTAAATAGAGTAGGTTCTGATTTGTTGGCTTATTTTGAGCAGGCTCCCAAAGTTAATTTGGAAACGTCATTAAGAGGAATTGATTTTAAAGGCAAAGCAGAAAATGTTTCTGAATTAAACGAGAAAACGAAAAAGAAACTGATTCATTTCCTTGAAGGATATGACGAAAAAGGTTTTAGTTTGATGAATAAGGATTTGGATTTATATTATTCTCAAGGACCAAAAATGAGCATAGAAATGGCAATTGCAGATTTAGGAATTAAAAATGACCGATTATACAACAGTGGTTTTGGATTATTTGCTCACAAAATACCAACTTGGATTTTCTTAATTTTCACTTTGTTTATAACAGTCGCAACAATTCGTCAAAATTTATCGCTTATTCCTTTGTTGGGCTTATTATCTTGTTTATACATGATGAGTCAGGTAGAGCTTCGCAATTGGGTAGCATTTGTGATTTGGCTATTGATAGGCTTAGTTATTTATTTCAGTTATGGACGCAAGCATTCGAAGTTGAATACAAATAGTTTGAATATCTAATTTATAAGTTGAAAAATAGTGGTATTGATAAGTAAGTTGTGTGTAACTTCACAAAACACTTCCCAATCAGATTAAATGATAACATTAGAAAACTATTTAGACAATCACTACATACATAGAAGTAATTGGTTGAGAGCCGCTGTACTTGGAGCAAACGATGGAATTATTTCAATTTCAAGTTTAGCAATTGGTGTTGCTGCTGCAAGTACTACAAGAGAACCAATTATTTTAGCAACAGTCGCAGGACTGGTTGCTGGCGCTTTATCAATGGCTGCTGGTGAATATGTATCAGTAAGCTCTCAAACAGATATAGAAAAGGCGGATATTGAAAGAGAAATTATAGAATTGAAGGAAATGCCAGCGGAAGAACTAGCTATTTTAGCTCAAATCTATGAAAAGCGCGGTTTAAAAAAAGAAACAGCAATGCAAGTGGCAATTGAATTAACCGAAAAAGACGCCTTGGGAGCTCACATCAGGGACGAATTAGGAATCAATGAAATAAGTCAAGCAAAACCGATTCAGGCGGCAATGGCTTCTGGTTTAGCCTTTTCGGTTGGTGGTATTTTGCCACTTTTTGTCGTTCTTTTTGCTCCAGTTAAAGGTATGGAGTATTGGCTTTATGGTTTTACAACGATTTTCCTAGTGATTTTAGGTACCATAGCGGCTAAAACAGGAGGTTCAAGTATTTTTAAAGCAATCATGAGAATTACTATTTGGGGAACAATTGCAATGGTTCTTTCTGCATCAGTTGGTTCGCTATTTGGAGTAAAGATTTAACTATAAATGTTAGGTGATTTCCTATTCAAACAATTATTTGTAATTTTAACTGATTCGTTAATTCCCAAAAAGTTACTTCCCTAAATAGGTGTTTATACAATTTCGTTCTTAATCACCCAAACCTTTAATCACCACAACAATTTCTCCTTTTGGAGGTGTGTTAATGAAATAGTTGGTTAACTCCTCTAATGTTCCGCGGTGATAAGTTTCATAGAATTTCGATATTTCACGTGCTACACAAACTTCTCGTGTTTTGCCAAAAAACTCTTGCATTTGTTCTAAGGTTTTCGCTAAACGATGAGGTGATTCGTACAAAACAACTGTTCTTTCTTCTTGACTCAATATTTTTAAACGTGTTTGCTTTCCTTTTTTATGAGGAAGGAAACCCTCGTAAACAAATTTTTCACACGGAAATCCACTTGCAACGAGTGCAGGTACAAAAGCAGTTGGTCCTGGCAAACATTCAACCTGAATTGAATTTTGAATTGCTGCACGCACTAATAAAAAACCGGGATCAGATATTCCTGGAGTTCCTGCATCAGAAACTAGAACAACTAATTCTTCACCTTGGATTGCTTCAATACATTTTTCCAACATTTTGTGTTCATTGTGCGCATGAAATGGGATTATTTTCTTTTGAATTCCTAAATGATCTAACAATCTTTTAGTCATACGTGTGTCTTCCGCATAAATAAAAGCAGTTTCATTGAAATAACGAATTGTTCTTAAAGTTATGTCTTCCAAATTACCAATCGGTGTTGGAAGTAGTGCGAGTTTTGCCATTTATCGAGTTAATACAACGTATTCATTTAGAAGTGTTTCTAGAAATTTAATAGGTTCCTTTGGGGTTTCTTCTAGTCCCATTAATTGTGCGCTTTCAGTTGCTATTTTTGAAATTAAAATCACTAAATCATTGTTTTTGTGACGTTTCAATTGTTGAATACAATTTTTAATATAAATCATATCTTCATCTGTAAAACGCACAACTTGCGGATATGTTGGCGTAAAATTTTCATTGGTTTGAATTTTTAAAACATCTTTCAAACTATAGCTTTGATTTGATTTAGTTTTAACAACGATTGTCCCTGCTAATGAATCACCAATGCGTTGATTATTAATAGATAGTCCACATATAAAGGCATCAATAATATTCATTAATGGTAATAGTAGAATAAAATAATTTGCTGAAATCCAAAGGAAATCACCTCTGAAAAACCAACGTGTCATCACTTCCTTAAAACCAATTCGATGGCCGTTAAATTTTAAAACGCGAATTCCTACAACCATTTTTCCAATCGTCTGTCCTCCTGTAATATATTCCATAACAGGTTGATACAGAATCCAAGGCAGCTTCACTAACAACAAAGTCATAAACATCCAAGTCCCAAAGTCGGTAAATAAGTCATCAAATTGTATAGACATCATCGCAATGAATAAGTAAACAGCTAAGATGATTGTGTCTAAAATATAGGCTCCAATCCGCTGAAAAACGGATGCTGCTTCGAAGTCTATCAAAACATATTGAGAAGATTTAAACGTCAATTTTATCGTGCTCATGCAAAAACGAATTTAACAACTTCTTCAATTTTACCGCAACTAAAAACTTCAATCTCTGTTTTTTTCAACTCCAAACCTTTGGAGTATTTTGAAACTACAATTTGTTTGTAGCCTAATTTTTCAGCTTCACTGATACGTTGTTCAATACGATTTACAGGACGAATTTCACCAGAAAGACCAATTTCACCAGCAAATACTATTGTTTTTGGAATCGCTAAATCGGCATTTGATGATAAAACTGCCATAGCAACAGCTAAATCAATCGCTGGGTCATCAACTTTAATTCCGCCTGCGATATTTAAAAATACATCTTTGGAACCCAATTTAAAACCACATCGTTTCTCCAATACAGCCAACAACATATTTAGTCGTTTAGCATCAAAACCAGTTGAGGAACGTTGCGGAGTTCCATAAGCTGCGGTACTTACTAATGCTTGTACTTCGACTAAAAGCGGACGCATTCCTTCAATTGTTGACGCAATTGCAATTCCACTTAAATTTTTATCTGTATTGGTAATTAGAATTTCTGAAGGATTTTCTACGCCTCGAAGTCCTGCACCATGCATTTCATAAATTCCCAATTCATTCGTTGAACCAAAGCGATTTTTTATAGTTCGCAACAAGCGATAAATATGATTTCTATCTCCTTCAAATTGCAAAACTACATCGACCATGTGCTCCAAAACTTTAGGTCCAGCCAAGGCTCCATCTTTTGTAATGTGACCAATTAAAAAAATTGGAATATTTGTTTGTTTGGCATAACGCAATAATTGAGCAGTACATTCACGCACTTGCGAAATACTTCCAGGAGAACTTTCAATATGAGAAGAAAATAAAGTTTGAATTGAATCAATTATAATTATCTCAGGTTGAATTTCATTGGCATGTAAAACAATGTTTTGAAGATTCGTTTCGGTTAATAGAAAGCAAGTATCATTGACTCTACCAATTCGGTCAGCTCGCATTTTTATTTGACGGTCACTTTCTTCACCAGAGACATAAAGTGTTTTGATTGTGTCAGAAATCGCAAGTTGAAGCAGTAAAGTTGACTTTCCAATTCCGGGGTCACCGCCTAACAAAATAATAGAACCTGGCACTAAACCTCCGCCAAGTACGCGATGTAATTCTGAATCTTTTAACGTTCTGCGTTCTTCTTCTTGTTTAACAACCTCTTGGATAAGTTGCGGTTTTGCATGTTTCGTTTCACTTGAAAAAGCAACCACATTTTTGGAAGGTTTTTCAATCATTTCTTCAACGAACGTATTCCATTCACTGCAAGAAGGACACTTACCTAACCATTTCGCAGTTTCATAACCACAACTTTGACAAAAAAATGCAGACTTTATTTTGGACATATTATTATTCTTTAGCTTTTGAAATTCGGTAACTAAATTTTAATCCAATTCCGGCATTTAACTTTATGTTTTTTATTGGTTCCTGATCTCCTACTTGAAATTTCTTATCCAAGGCAAAACCTAAATTGGCTGAAAAATCAATGAAAAATCGCTTGTCAAGATAAAAATTATAACCAAATCCAACTCTAGGAATCATTCGCTGATAATACTCTTTTGTTATTAATGTACCTCCATCTTGTGAAAAATTCTTTCTGTATAAGCGATATTTATATTCTGCGGAGAAGTAAATATTTTCTCCTAAAGACATTGGATAATAACGTAAACCAATGCTTGCGCTTGGACCAGGGACAACTCTTCTTGCGTTAACAACCAATACTTCTTGAAGTGCATTTTGAATATAATTATCTGTTAATAAGCCTAGTCCAAATTCAAAACTAGTTTTTTTAGTAAACGATTGTTCGTAAAGTCCGGCAATTTCCCCAACAAAAATAGGCGCTACACTTAACTTTGTTGCAGTAAAACGTTGCGGTTTAGGTTTTCTACTTTGAGCGAATAAAAATGTTGGAATTATCATCAATAAAACGATTCCCAATTTACGCACGCTCATTTCTTTTGACAACTTCATTTAAACAATTTTGCATAAAAATAAAAAATATACAAAGGATACCAACGTTTGAGCCTTGATAATTTTTTTTGAAAAAAATCAAAACTATTGTTGGTTGCAAAAACAAAAAATATAAATTTGTCGCACAAGAATTTATTTCAATCAAATTTATGTCTAAAAGAAGATCTATAATTAGCTACGATAAGTTAACCATTGAACAGAAAAAGCAAATTCTTAAAGAATTTCCTGATGGTTATATTAATCATTTAACTACTATCAAAACGCCAACAGGTGAAATTCTTGATGCTTTGATTTGGGACACTGAGGAGGTTATATATTTAGTAAAAATCAACAAAATCACACCGAAAACCAAGCCTGTTGCAGATGATGACGAAGATGAGTTTGATGATGATTTCGATAAGGCTCCAGATCTTAAAGAAGATGATTTGGATGCGGATAGTGACGATGAGGACGATGATTATGACAAGCCAGAAGAAGACGCAGGAGACGACGATGACGACTAATTTGTTATTGTTTTATTTTTTTAGACTGTATTTTCTTGGAAATCTAGTTTGAAAATTTTCTTTTATCAGTAATTCAAACTTATTCCTTTTCTAAATGTTATTTTTGTTACTATGTCAACAAAAAAAGGAATTGCTATTTTAGGATCCACAGGTTCGATTGGAACTCAAGCTTTAGAAGTAATTGAAGCTTATCCTGAATATTTTGATTTACAAGTAATTACCGCAGGTAAAAACGTAGATTTACTTATTGAACAAGCCAAAAAACACAAGCCCAATACAGTTGTTATCGGTGATGAAACAGCTTATAAAAAAGTTAAAGAGGCACTTTGGGAAGACAATATTCACGTTTACTGTGGTGAAGAAGCTTTATGTCAAGTAGTTGAATCTACGGAAGTTCAAACAGTTTTAACCGCATTAGTTGGTTATGCAGGTTTGAAACCAACAATTCATGCCATCGAGGCTGGAAAAACAATCGCTCTGGCAAATAAAGAAACTTTAGTTGTTGCTGGTGAATATATTACCAAATTAGCACGTGAAAAAGGTGTCAATATCTATCCAGTCGATTCGGAACATTCCGCTATTTTTCAATGTCTTGTTGGCGAATTTCATAACCCAATTGAAAAAATTTATCTTACCGCTTCAGGTGGTCCATTCAGAGGGTTTTCATACGAACAATTAACGCATGTAACCTTAGCACAAGCTTTAAAACATCCAAATTGGTCAATGGGAGCAAAAATCACAATAGATTCTGCAACGTTGATGAACAAAGGTTTAGAAGTGATTGAAGCAAAATGGCTATTCAATTTAAATCCAGAACAAATTGATGTTATTGTTCATCCGCAATCGATTGTTCATTCCTTAGTTCAGTTTGAAGATGGAAGTATGAAAGCACAAATGGGTTTGCCTGATATGAAATTGCCCATTCAGTTTGCGTTGACTTATCCAAACCGATTTAAAACTGATTTTCCTCGCTTTAATTTTATGAACTATCCGAACTTAACCTTTGAAGCGCCCGACAGAAATGTTTTTAAAAACCTTGATCTTGCCTATAAAGTTATGGATATGCAAGGAACTGCGGCATGTTCTTTGAATGCAGCAAATGAAATTGCAGTAGCTGCTTTTTTGGACGAAAAAATTAGCTTTTTAGAAATTGCGGAATTAAATGAGTCAGTTGTAAATGCTTCAACAAATAAGTTGAATCCTGTTTATGAAGATTTTGTTGTCGCGGATAGCCTAGCTAGACAAAAAGCGTTAGAATTAATTAATTAGTATTTAAAAATTAACTCAAAACACATGAAAACAACGCTATTTATTCTGGCATTATTCCTTTATTCTTGTAGTGCTCAAAAAGTTAGTCTTTCATTTAGTACACAAACGCCTTATTGTGGTGGAGCAAAACCAAGTCCTGAAATGGCGGCAGGAAGAAAAGAACCTTGTTCCAACTTAAAAGTTGCACTCGTAAAAGAAGGGGAAACAAAAATTTACAAATGGCTAACTTTGGATGCAGATGGAATGTGGATTGGAGATTTAACACCAGGGAATTATTTAATTTTTCAAGAAGATAAATTTCTAACTACAGAAGAATTAATTAAAAAACACAATTTAATTGATTCAGAATTATATCGTTTTAATGGAATCACATGTTTAGAAAAATGGAAGAAAGAAGCTGATTTTCAATTTAGTTTTGATGAAAATTGGTCAAGTGTTTCTGAATTCATTTTCAAAGCTAAATGTCAAGTTGGTTTAAGACCTTGCTTGGAATATATCGGTCCAAAAGTTCAATAGTTTCAGTTGAGTAAACGACTTTTTGCGAAATTGAAAATATAATAAATTCAAGTTTCGTCAAAATTTCAGTACCTTTAGTTTATGTCTGAAAATCAAATCTTCACGCTTCATCAAGTTGTAAAATCCATTAAAAAAACCTTGGAGGAACGCTATGCTCAAACCTATTGGGTGAAAGCTGAAATGCACAAACTAAATCGTTATCCAAGTGGACATGCTTTTCCAGAATTAGTTCAAAAAGAGGAAGACAAAATTCTAGCTCAGATTACAGGTGCCATTTGGAAACAAAATCTGGATCGTATTAATTCACAATTCATCAATGTGGTTAAAGAACCCTTAAAGGAGGGAACGACTTTGTTATTATTAGTGAAAATAACGTTCAGTGAGACTTTTGGTTTGAGTTTACAAATCTTAGATATTGACCCATCATTTTCATTAGGTGAATTGCAACGTCAACGTGAAGAAACACTAAAACGTTTGTTGAAAGAGGGATTATTGAATTTGAATCAAAATCTTGAATTTCCTTTATTACCTAAACGCATAGCCATTATTTCTGCGGATTCAAGTAAGGGATTATCCGATTTTATGCAAGTTTTAGAAGGGAAATCAAATAATTACACATTTGTAACTCATTTGTTTCCTGCTTATTTACAAGGAGATGTGGCAGTTCAAAGTATTATTAATGCGCTTGAAAAAATCAAAAAGGTTAAATCTTTTTTTGATGTGGTGGTAATTGTTAGAGGAGGTGGTGCTGAGGTAGGAATGACTTGTTATAATCATTATGATTTATGCAAAGCAATTGCGGAGTTTCCTTTGCCGATACTAACGGGAATCGGTCATTCTACAAATTTGAATGTAGCTGAAATGATTGCACATAGAAATGAAATCACTCCTTCCAAACTTGCTGAGTTTTTGATTCAAACTTTTCGTGAATTCGACCAGGAAGTTAAAGACGCACAACGTTTGATTGTTGACTATTCGAAGAAAGTTTTGGTGCAAGTAAACCACAGTTTTGATTCGCAATTAAGATTATTTAAGCAAGTTGCTAGCTCCTACACAAAACGGGTTCGACAAGAAATCGATAGTGAACAACAGCAACTTACTCGATCTACAAAAGTTTATCTCAAGCACCATAAAGATCAGCTGAATTATTTCCAGAATGAGTTTGGACATTCAGCCAAAAGATGTTTAACACTAAATCACAATCAACTTTCTCAACTTACGATTTTGTTGAAACCTAGAGTTCAACACATACTTGAAAAGAGTTCAAAAGAAATCGATCAACTTGAAAAAACGGTTCGTATTTTAAGCCCTGAAAATGTACTTAAGCGAGGTTACAGCATGACTCTATTTAAAGGAAAAACCGTTTCTTCAACTAATTTGCCTTCGGACAATGATGAAATAGAAACTATCACAGCTGATAGGATTTTGAAATCAAAGGTTCTTTCTCTGGAAAAAAAGTAAATTTATTTATTACCAATTACTCCTTCACAAACAACTTGGTTTTCCCTCCAATTGAAACAGTGTACATTCCTTTAATCAGTGATTGAACATCAATGTTTAATTCTGTTCCATTCATTTGATGGGTAGCAACTAATCGTCCATCTATTGAGTAAATTTGAATCGAAGACTGAATAAAATTAGAACATTTGATTGTTATATTATCACTCGTTGGATTTGGATACAAACTAACATTTCCAGCATTCATTTCAGCTAATGAGGCATCTCCAACAATTACATTCACATAAGCTAAAGTTGTACAACCGTTGTAATTGTATTCCAAAGTGTAGCTTGTATTAAACGTGGGTGAGACAGAAATACTTGATGTTGTTTCTCCTGTTTCCAACCATAAATAAGTTCCACCTTCTGGGCTTACAACAGAATTCAATACGGCAACTTCTCCTGTTAAGATTGTTTGATCAGTTAAAGAAACTTCTGGTAATGGTAAAACAGTCACAATTGCTGTATCCACAATACCTGGGCAAGAACCTTGACTAACAGTAACTGTGTAAGTTGTCGTTTCAAATGGTCCAGCAAGAATGAACGAAGTTGTATCACCTGAAGACCATAAATAACTTGTACTATTATCTGTTACAACAGAACAATCGATTGTTGCAGTTCCATTTCCTGGGGTAAAAGTATATGTTCCTAATCCATTTGCGAAATTTGTTACCATTAAAACGTAAACTTCACCAGCTTGTACAGTATCAACTGCAATCGTTTCAACTTCGTTGCCAGAGTAGCTACAAGATACAATTGTATTTACAGATGAACCAGAAGTTTCAGTTCCTAAATTTCCACAGTATGTTTGTGCCTCATTATAGCTCGAGTAAGGTCCATAAAGAATAAAATCAACATCTTGTCCAGAACCAGCCACAATTGATTGACTAACTGTAAAATCAAGACTGCCAGCTTGGTCAATTGTTAAATAAAACCAAGAAGGATTCGGTTGACTTGTTAAGCAACCATAATTATTTCCCGCTGGCGCTGTCGTATTTGTTTGATTTGGATATGTTGTCAACCCATCTACACAAATAGGATCTGCTAAATCACAGCTTAAAGAAGAGCTTCCCGCAAATAAGCTTACATAATTACCAGGGCAAATAGCGGTATCGCTTAAGTTGACATTTGGAAAAGGAATAACGAATAAATTCAAAATATTAACTGAGTCACAGCCTTCACTCGCAGTAAAAGTTGAGTCGTAGTATATGCCGGAAATTGTGTAACTTTCACTATTCCATATAAATGGTAAATTAGATTCACAAATAGTAACATTGGTTATCTCAGTAATTGTTGGAGTTATTGTTAAAACTAAAACAATAATTGAATCACACGCATTTTCATTTTGTAAGGTGTCAATATAAGTTCCTGATGATATGTAGTTCTCGTTATTCCATACATACGGAAGATCACCTTGACAAATTGAAATTTCTAATGAAGTACTGTCACAAACAACTTGTGAAAAAGAGAAAAGAGAAAATAAAATGCTAAAAAATGTAAGAAATAATTTCATATATGTTTAATTGTTTTTTAATGGTCATGTGTTATCGCCGATTAAATTCATGCGTCGCGGCTGATTGATTGTTACTAATTATGTCATGGTTTATTTCATGTTAGTAAATAAGTTATTCAAAAGTACATAAATAAAATAGAACCAATAAGTTTGAATAAGACAAAAAGGATATACGGTAAAATTTAATTTTTTACGTTAACTATAACTGTCCATCTGAGTGGTATTTTCCTAATTTAAAAACGCGAACTTTCAATAAAATCCCATCTTTGCTATAGTCAAAAACTTTTCCATCCCACAATTGACCGTTTTTAAATTCTCCATCCATCCAAATTTCATCGCTCTCGTTGTAGATTTTATTATAACCATTTGGTACAAATTTCAGTCCTTTAGTTCGAGGGTTTTTAACAGTCGGAGGATAAATCACAATTGATGTTGATTCGGTTTTTGTTACAGTATTTTCGGTCATTTTATAGGTTTTTGTTCCTATTGATTTACCCTGTGAATTGAAAGTTTGAACATCTTTGAGGGAGCCATTTTCATAATAGCGTTTCAATTCTCCCATTATCACACCATTTTTTGAAACATATTCCAATTCAATATTTCCGTTTTCGTAATAATACTTTATAGTTCCTGATTCCTTACCATCGTTATTATAAGAACCAATATATGCAACTTTTCCATTTGTGTGATAACGCGTTAATTCCCCTTTAAAATGTTCTTTTCCGAAAGCGCCAGATTCTTTAATTTTTCCCGTCTTAAAAAAGCGTTTATACTCACCCTCAGGACGATTGTTATTATATTGCCCTTTTAGATAAGGCGTCTTTCCATCAGCATGATATTTCACCCAAACACCTTCTTTTCTACCTTTATAAAAATATCCTTCTTCTGCTTTTCCATTTAGTAAAACTCCAGAATTAGGCTTGTCTTTGCCTGTAAAAACCCATTTTCCAGTTCTTTTTCCATCCTTATCTTTCTTGTTTTGAGATAAAATACTATAAGGAGTAATCAACGTAAAAAAGAAAATAATAGCTACTAGTTTCATATTCTAAAGAATCTTCGTAAAGATAAAGTATCTTCCAATCATTTTTTTCATTCTGTGAATAAATACTTAAATACCTCGACCAAAGTCAATGAGATATACACTAATTTTGAATTCTATTTTTTTTTATGTTAACATTAGACCCAAAAGAATTAACTGTTCCTAAATTACATCAATATTTACTCGGTGCAGTCGGACCTCGACCTATTGCTTTTGCTGCAACAATTGACGCAACTGGAAATCATAATTTAGCTCCTTTTAGCTTTTTCAACGTATTTAGTGCAAATCCACCGATTTTAATCTTTTCACCTGCACGTTCAGGGAGAAGTAACACAACAAAAGACACGTACAATAATGTAAAAGTGCATCCTGAAGTTGTTATAAATGTGGTGAATTACGACATCGTGCATCAGATGAGTTTAGCAAGTTCACCTTACGCTCCAGGTGTTAGTGAATTTGAAAAAGCGGGTTTTACTCCTTTAAAATCAGATTTAGTACAACCAATGCGTGTAGCAGAATCACCCGTTCAATTTGAATGTAAAGTAATTGAAGTAAAAGAACTTGGAACTGAAGGTGGCGCAGGAAATTTAATCATTTGTGAAGTAGTTAAAATACATATCAATGAAGCCGTTTTAGATGAAAACGGAATGATTGACCAGCATAAAATTGATTTAGTTTCGCGTATGGGTGGAAATTGGTATTGCAGAGCAGATCAACAATCTATGTTTGAAATCCAAAAACCAATCACTACTTGTGGAATTGGATTTGATGCCTTGCCAAAAGATATTCTTCAAAGTACTATTCTTACTGGAAATGACTTAGGTCACTTAGCTGGAATTGAAAATTTGCCAGACGAAACAGCAGTAAATGAGTATAAACTTTTGGAATTAAGTGATTTATTTTTATCTTTAGAAGATGATGCAAAAGCTTTAGAGAAAAAATTGCATTTACGAGCACAACAATTATTAAAAGAAAATAAATTGGAGGAAGCATGGCTTAGTCTGCTTTCTTTCAATAATTAATAACAACAAAAAACAACAACAATGTTTAAATTAACAGGGACTGTTAAAGTCGTAAACCCAACACAAGTTATCAGTGAGAAATTTTCTAAAAGAGAATTTGTAATTGAAACGCAAGATCAATACCCACAACTTGTAATGTTTCAAGCAACACAAGACAAATGTTCATTATTGGACAATGTGCAAGTAAGCAGTCAAGTAGAAGTTTCTTTCAATTTAAGAGGAAGAGAATGGACAAGTCCTGCAGGAGAGGTTAAATACTTCAATACTTTGGAAGCTTGGAGAATTGAAAAAGTTGGACAAGGGAATGCAATGCCAGCTGGTGGACCTTCAGCAATGTCGTTAGGTTCTGATCCAATTCCTGCTGCAACAACTTCAGCAGTAGCAAGCAACGAAGAAGAAGACGACCTTCCATTTTAAGCGATAAAACACATTTTTTAAAGCGAATTTTCAATCGAAGATTCGCTTTTTTTATTTATCTGTGTTTTGAAAATTGGAATTCAAAAAGTAATGCGTTCTCTCTACTTTTCCTGACCAGTTCAATTCTTTAATGGTTGAAAGTGAGTGATTATTGTAGGTGAGAATTCGATTGCGTTCGTAAATAACTGGTGAGCTAGGAAAACCCGTGTATGTACCCTTGACAATAACCGAAAGTGTGTCGTGTGAATTGTATCTGATTTTAAGATTTCGTTCGAACGGACCACTTTGTCCATAAATGTTTCTGAAAACAAAATTTACATCAATATTTTCACCGGGCGTATATTGATTTTTTGGGGGTTGGTTGTGAATGGATTCAGAAAAAGTAACATAAAAAAGATCTTGATGTTTATAATTGTAAGAATCAAAGTTGATATACAAAATTTCATTTCCTGTGTTGGTAAATGTGAATTTTTCAGAAGCCACAGTCCCAAAATAAATTTCTCCTAAGTCAATTAATTGTTGATTCACAGCAACTGTTGTCGCTTTGTAAATTACTTCTCCCTTAGCAGTTATTTGTGCAGAATTACTATTGTAAGTTACATAAATCGAACGATTGAAAACACCTATTCGTTGTGTGTCGTAGCGAAAGCGAATAGCTCCACGTTGACCAGCTGCGATTGGTTCTTTTGGCCATTCTGCATACGAACCTCCATCTCCAGTTGAAGCACGCGATATAATCAAAGGCTCGTCCCCTGTATTTGTAAACCAAATTTTTTCAAATAAATAAGTTCATTGAACGATTTTCCCAAAATCCACAACGGTTGAATCAAAGGTCAGTTTCGCTTGTGAATGAAATGCTTGAACAATTAGCAAGCTGAGTAAAGTGAGTAGAATTCGCATTTTTTGATGCAAGTTAAACTGATTTAAAATAGGTTAAGGTTAATGAAAAGTTAAAGCTTGGGGATTCTATTTGTTGGATTGTTTGTTATCAAATTGTTCAATGAGATACCTTTTCCCCTTTTCTATTTCGTTAATCAATTCATTTTCTGTGGGAAGATAAGGTAGGTATTTTGTTGCAAACAATTGTTGGTTTTCACTTAGAACAGAATATTTGGCAATTGTTTTGTCTGTTTCTGTACAAAGTAAAATACCAATTGTCGGATTATCTGATTCTTGTTTTCTCAAATCATTAAACATCCGAACATACATATCCAATTGACCGATGTCTTGGTGGGTAATTTTATGCGTCTTTAGCTCTACAATTACAAAACATTTCAAAATGTAATTGTAAAAAACTAAGTCTATGTAAAAGTTTGCTGTTTCAGTTCTAACTAATTGTTGCCTCTCAATAAAAGCGTATCCTTTCCCCAATTCAAGAATAAATTTCTGAAGGTTATCAATCAAGGCTTTTTCAAATTCCGCTTCTGTATAAGCGAGATTAACAGGTAAATTGAGAAATTCCAAAACGGAAGGATTTTTAATAAATTCAAAGCTTTCGTTTTGATTTGATTCATTTTTTTCTTTCATTTCTTTCTCAACCTCGTTCTTTGACTGTGATGATAATAATCGCTGATAATAAAGTGTAGAAATATTTCTTTCCAATGTGCGAACAGACCAATTATTGAGAGCCGTTTCTTTTAGGTAATATGCTCTTGCATTTTCATCTTTAACACGCATAATTAATTGATAATGCGACCAGTTAATAAACTCTGAAAGTCTTGAAGATACAGGTTTTTCAAATTGGGCAGACAGTGTCTGCCCAATTGCGTTGAATTCGCCAGACAGTGTCTGGCGAATTTGAATTAAATCAGGAAACGATAGATAAAATATTCTAAATGATTTAAGATTTGTAACTGAATAACCTTTCCCCAAATCTGCAAGAAGTTCATTTGACAAATTCACTAAAATTTCTTTTCCATAGTTTGCTTTTTTATTTCCATTTTGTTCTTCTTCCACGATACGTTTTCCAACCAACCAATACGCTTCAATCATTGCTGTATTGACTGCGGAATAAGCTTTTTTGCGTGCGCTATTAAGAATTTGTTTAATCTCTAAAACATACGTTTGATTTGTTCCTTTCTTCATTTTTTGTTCAATTTCTATTGAATTTAAGCAAATAATTCATTTCAAACAAAGTAAAAAACACGATTTTTAGACCAAAATCAGCATTTTTTAAGTTAAATTATAAGCCTTTCTCCCTTAAAAAAAGTAAAAGTCCATTTTGACAAAAAGCTAATTCTAAGGGGATTCTCTCTGCTTTCTTTCAAACCTCTATGGATTTCATTTTCTTTTAAAACACTATCTTTACTTTATTGGATAAGCAAACAAAATATTGGAAGGATTTCTTAAATGGTGACAATGACGCGCTCGCTAAATTATACGTGGATTTGTTTGAGCCTTTAGTTCTGAAAGCTATTTATTACACAAAAAAACCTGAAGTCGCTCGGGACATTGTGAGTAGTTTATTCGTCTCTTTATTGGAATTGGAAGAAGAAGAAAGACTATCGCGTTGGAATAAAATTGAAAGTCATCAAGCTTTATTATTGGCTATAGTTAGAAATAAATGTTTAGATTTCTTAAAAATTACACAAAATCGAGAGCGAATAAACAATGAACTTTTTGTTGAAACAAACTCCGAAGTTGAAAAGATAGATATGATTGCACATTTGACTTCTTGTATTCAAGAATTAAAACCCGATGAAAAACAATTGGTGGAGTTACATTTGCAAGGATTTAGCAACGATGAAATTTCTTTGAAGTTGAATCTAAGTAAAAAAACAGTTCGTAATAAATTGAGTTTAACAAGAAAGTCTATTTGGAAATTGTGGCACCAAATGATTCTACTAATTGCTTTCGTATGGAGATAAAAGATTTAAAGAAGCTCTTAGATAATCCTGCTCAACTTCAAGTTGAAATAGAAATACTACGCACAAACGCTAATGTTTCTGAAGAAATAAATGGTTTCATTGTGCTTTACGATAGTTTTGAAGGGGATTGCGAATCAATCAAGAAATATCTAGTTTCTACTGAAACACAAATTCTTGCGCCTTTGCAAGCAAAATCTACTTCATTTTCGTTTTTAAAATATGCTGCTGGAATTGCTTTCTTAATTGGACTTGGTGGCTATTTCTATTTTTATTCAACTCCTAAGAATAATCTTACTTCAAAAACTGCTGATAAAAAAGATCTTTTTGTTGAACCTGGAATACCAATTTATATGGGTGAAACTTCAAAAATAGCTTGGGAAAAATTGATGTTTGCTATTAAAAAAGAAAGTACATCAAAAGCAATTTCAGAATGGCGAAAAATTCAAAAAATAGCACCTGAAAATGATACCGTTCTTTATTTTGGTGGTCTTGTTTATTTCAACGCGAATCAAATACAAAAAGCTGAAAAATATTTTAAGCAAAACCGTCTAATTCAAAGTACTTACAACGACCGTTCACTTTATTTCATAGCTATGATAGATTGGAAACGAAACAAGCGAGAAGACGCAAAGAAAAAGTTCCAACAACTCACTTCTTCAACAGATTTAGAACTTAAAAAAGCCGCTAAGAATCGTATTGAAGAAATTGATAACACTTCAGAATAAAAAAGAGTTGACTTAATTTCTAAATCAACTCATTAGTTTTTCAATTTTTCCGTTGGCGTTTTCTATTTACCATATAAGAATTCACTGCGTTTTTAGATGTGTACCAAACATTTCCTTCTTTATAGGCATCAATCTTACCTTGTCGAGCCAAAAGACTCAGATATTCCTGTCCATAAGGCATGCGCTCTTCTTCGATTAAGGTAGTGATAGATGAATATTCGTAGGTTGAACCTGGTAGTGCAGCCAAATAAATATTCAAGGTACGTTCAACGGCCTGAATCATTAACAATTGAAGTTTCTTATATTGTCCATTGTTTGCTTGGTTCAGTGCTTCATAATACTTTTTTCGATCGGCACGTAGAATTATTGCAGGTGGATAGCCATTTCGCAATAAAAGCAGGTTCATCGCCAAACGAACGGTCCTTCCATTTCCATCAAAATAAGGATGAATCCAAACAAAGCGATGGTGAAAAAGTGTTGCCAAACTGACCATATCCAAGCCATTTGGATTTAACTGAATCCATTCGATAAGTTCGTCAAACAACTCACTTACTTTTGAGGCAGCTGGTGGAGTGAAATTTGCACCATTGATTCGGACATTTCCTGTACGGATTCTACCAGCATAATGTTCTTCGATGTTATTTAATACGATTTCGTGCAATTTCAAAATATCAATACCCCGAACTGGTTCTGAAGCAGCAGCCAATTGATATAAAAAAGAAATCGCTTTGTGGTGATTGAACGTTTCAAAATGCTCCCGAAGGCTTTTCCCTTTTACTGTCACACCTTCCTCGAGAATCATTTGGGTTTCACGTAACGTAATGGTGTTTCCTTCAATGGCATTGGAATTATAGGTCCACTCTAGTGCAAGATTCGTTTTAATTTTCTCAACGATAAATGTTGGCAAAGGACGATGTGTATCCAATTCCCTTTTCTTGGATTCCAACCTTGAAAGGTGAACGTTGATTTCATCATCTACAATAAATTGATTCTTCCACATACTATCGGGTAAGTCACAAATTTAATCTTTCCGATGTTAAATTTAAAACATTTTCCAACTTATTTTAGAAATCTAATTAATGAAATTCAATTCTCTTCCCAATACAAATAAAACCGTAACACAATTGCAATCAAAACTAAAAGCACTAAATACGCTTGCCAGGATTTATCTGATATTGGTTCTGGGGCTAAACGTAGGTCTTTTACGTTGGAGGTGAGTTCGTAGGTTGACCAATATTGTGGATGAGCCTCAATTCCTGTATGCGTTTTTAAATAATCCAATTTTGCTAATTGTAATGCATCTTCTACTGTTTCTCCTTTGAAAAGATAGTGATAAAATTTCTCAAAAATATAGGCTGAACTTTGATCTATAGTTTGGTAAGGTGAAGCAATTACAGCTTTAGCACCTTTAGAAATTAGTTGATTTTGTAAATCACGATCTGGATAAAACATACTTCTTTTGTATGCACCAAAACATAAATTTAAAATAAATAAGTCAGTTTTAATTCGCTGGTTTCCTATTAAATCTTTTTTCAATTGATTTGATTGCAAATAGTTGGTATAAGATTGTCTGTCTTTTTCCAATTTCAAATTTCCGTGACCAATAATATGAGCTATTCCGTTATCATTTAAATTTATAAATCGTAAAGGTTTTATTCTTTTTCTATTGAAATTAGTAAAAATCGATTGTGAAAAAGGCAATCTATCTTTACTATTAATGTCAGTATAAAATGGAACTATTTTTCCTTTAATTAGTAAATCAGTTGAAGGATATATTGAAAAAAAATCAATTGGATTATATATTTTAATTACATTAATTTTACTTTTAAAATAGTTTAATTCTTCAAATGAATCACCTAATGTGTCCATAATCATCACATCAAAATTTTCATGAATATCAATTGCTACATACAGCTTTGAAATTTTACTTTTTTTAAAAATATGGTTAAATGGTGAAGTTGAAAAATTTTGAAATCCTTTTCTTTTAAATTCCGTTAAACCTTCAATCTGTAAACTTGTATAATGTGTTAATGGTAGTCTTTTAAAAGTATCTACATAAAGCCCATCTTTTGTTATTAACACATATTTCGCTTTATTCATTGCTGCAAAAATCTGAACCATTACCGCATCTTTTTCACTAAGTTTCTTTTGAATTTTATAAAGATTAAGAAGTGTTAACATTTTAACTTTTATCTCCTCTTTTTTTGATAATGACAGCCCATTTTTCTTAACAAGAAAATCTAATGTTTTACTATAATAAATGTAATTATCGAATGCACTGTACCTCAAATTATAATTCAAATTTAAATTTTCAATCTCTAACTTATTTAACCAAATATAGATAATGGAAAGCATGGATGTAGGAGATTCTCCATATGAATCGAGGTAATTTTTATTTTTTGAAATTAAATACCAATACCAATCATCACGTAGGGATTTATAAATTCGGATAACGGAATAGATTCTTGAATCAAATTTATTTTTAGAAATAATGCTGTGAGAAAATGTTTGCAAGACATTCAATAATTGGATATTCTCCGAATTTATATCCTCTATTTTATCTTTCTTCAACTTCTTAATAATTGGCCACAAAATCGCATCCCCTTCATGCTGTCTATTTGTACAATAAAAAGCCAACGCAATTAAACTTTTGATGCCATTTGATAAGGTATGATCATTTTTGTCTAAAACCTTTAAAGCCATTCGATATTCATTAATTGCTTGATTTGCTTTACTTATCTGAAATGCGTAATTCGTAAAATCCGATTTGCTGTTACGAACGCTATAACCTACAAGATCCATTATCCGATTTCCTTTTGATCGATGTATAATTGCTTCCTCCTGTTTAAAATGCGGGACTTGATTGATTTTATTTAAAGCAGAATCCAGATAATAGATTATCGGGAACAACGCTTTATTCATATCTTCTTCTGAATTTGAATAATCTCTTTTAGAATCAAAACGATACAAAAACGTTGTTCCATAAATTTGATAAATAAAATGAAAAGGTACTTCTGTTCGAAATTGCCAGTTTTCACTAAGTAGTTCTATTGATTTGTCAGAATAATAGACAGCGGAATCAGCTAAAATATGATAATGAAAAAATGCTGCTTTCTGCGAATAATAATACGCTTTGTAAATTGCCGAATTTTTCTTTTTTATTTCATAAGCCGATTTTACTGTCCTATTAAATTCATAAAAATTTTCTGTCCAAAAATAAATCTTGGATTGTGTAGTTAAAATTTCATAACGCTGATTCTTACTTAAATTTCTACTTAAAAGCTTGTCGCACTTTAAAAGTGCAGCATTCAAGCTACCTCTATTTATCAAAAAGGTTAGCTCACTTTTCTTAGTAAGAAACAACTTCTCAGAAACAGTGGCATTTGCGAAATCAGTTGAAAGAATTAAAACCAGAAATAAAAGAAACCAACTTCGCATTTTTATAAATATAGTCTTGCAAAAGAAATAAAAACCAGTGAACTATTTTTGCAGTCGCCTATTAAATCTATAGTGCAAGTTGTTTCAAGTTTGAAATATAAAAATCCCACTAGCTTTAACTATTAAAACTCGACTAAATCTTCCCTTTTCAAAACCTGAGCATCAAAAATAGTGAAGCAAATGAATTGTAAAAGCTACATATTGAAACAATTTTGATTAGCTATTGAAGAAATTTAGCTATTTTAGAATTTCTTATTGAATTATTTTAGCTAAATTAATTTAAAAACGAATAAATTTGTACAAATTGAAGAGAAATGGAAATAATAAAAAGAGCAATCCTAACTGATTTTCAAACACAGATAAAGCCCGGCAAAGTTTTAATATTACTTGGGGCAAGAAGGGTTGGAAAAACACATTTATTGAAACAAGTAATAGCTAATTTGGACGAAAGTTTAACCTTAATTTTGAATGGTGAAGATCAAAAAACAATCGATAGAATGGAGATTCGCTCTGTTGAGAATTATAAATTATTACTTGGAAACGCAAAATACCTGATCATCGATGAAGCTCAAAATATTCCTGATATAGGGTTAAAACTAAAACTTATTGTTGATGAAATTCCAACAATTCATGTGATTGTTTCGGGTTCTTCTATGTTCGAATTGAACAATAAATTAGGTGAACCACTGGTTGGACGTTCACATATTGTACAACTTTTTCCATTTGCTCAATTAGAATATCAAAACCAAGAAAACCTTATTGAAACAGACGCAAGGTTGGAACAGCGTTTGATTTTTGGTTCTTATCCCGAACTATTACATTTAGCTACTATTGATGAAAAAACGGATTATATAGAAGGATTGGTTAACAGCTATTTATTAAAGGATATATTAGCTTACGAGGGTATAAAAAAAGCGGATAAAATAATCGATTTATTACGGTTAATTGCTTTCCAAATTGGAAGTGAAGTAAGTATAGATGAACTTGCATTGAACCTTAAAGGAATAAGTAGAAATACCATTGAGACGTATTTAGATTTACTTTCCAAAGTATTCATTATCTATCCAGTAAAAGGGTTTAGTCGAAATTTACGAAAAGAAATAAGCAAATCCAATAGATGGTATTTTTACGATAATGGTATTCGCAATGCACTCATTCGGAATTATAATCCATTAAATCTACGTAATGACATTGGTCAGTTGTGGGAAAATTACCTAATGGCTGAACGATTGAAAGTAAATAACTACCTTAAAAGACGTGTTAACACCTATTTCTGGCGAACATATGACCAACAAGAAATAGATTTAATCGAAGAATCAGGTACGAATTTGGCGGCATTTGAATTCAAATGGAATAAAAACAAGGTTAAAATACCAACAGCTTGGAAAAACAATTATCACGATGCAACATTTGAAGTAATCAATAATGAAAATTACATCCCTTTTGTTCTTGGAAAATAGGGAATAAATCAATGAAATGCGAGTGACACATTCTTAATTTTTCGAGTAGATTTTTCGAATAAATGCTCCATATTGCTATTGAAGAAAGCAAAAAACAAGCTGTTATTGCTATAATAAAAAGCAAAAAATTAAAAAGTCCCACGGGATTTGAAAGCAAAGTTCCGCAGGTTAGGAAAGTTCCGCAGGATTTCAAATCCTGCGGAACTTTCCTAAAATCACAATGTTTCCTTGTTCGCTAATTAAATCAACGAATCTCAAACCATTGAAATGGTTATTGAATTTTTGGTGTTTCTCCTTAGGGTCGGATTTAAATCCGACCCTAAGGAGAAACACCACACCTAAAAAAAATGGGTTTCAACCATTTAAAAATAATCGAAATTGATTAGGGTCTAGATTCTTGAATAAATCTCAACTTATTTTGAATAAAGATAATCCTTAATTTTGTGGAATAAAACCAATAATATGAAATCTTTTAGTGCAATCCTTTTGTTTATAATGCTTTTCTTTTCTGGATTTGCAAGCTCGCAAGTAAATCAAAATGATACAAATACTTATGTAATCAAAAAAAGCAATGGTGCTGAATATATTGGTAAAATTATAAGTGATGATGGAAGAGAAGTTTTAATAGCAACGAAGGATTTAGGAAACATCTATATACCGAAAGCTGATATTATTTCAATTAAAGTCGTAGATATTGAGAAAGAAATGGTGAATAATGAATATCGTGGTAAAGGTGTATTTACAACACGTTATCAATTTTCAACGAATGCATTTCCAATAGAAAAAGATGAAAACTATGCAATGATTAATTTATATGGACCAGAAGTTCATTTTGCTTTAAATAAGCGAATATCAATTGGATTAATGGCATCGTGGATTGCAAGTCCGCTAGTTTTGGCCGTAAAATACACCATCCCTACTTCAAATGAAAAGATAAATTTTGGATTTGGAACACTTTTAGGAACAACGGGATATTTGAATCAAGCGAAAGGATTTGGAGGTCTACATTGGGGCATGGTAACCCTCGGAGACCGTGCTAAAAACGTGACTTTATCACTCGGATATTCTTACTTCAAACCTGGATTATCAAGATACGACACATTTTATCAACCAGGTACTTATTCGGTTAATCAACAATCCTATTACAGTAATATAATTGAACAAGTGAATTCGCCATTAGTATTAGCTCCTGTTTTTGGTGTAGCAAGTATTGCTCCCGTTGGGAAAAAAGCGAGTTTTATCCTTGATGCAATGTTTATTTTAGGTAAAACAAGTGGTGAACAAGAACAAGATATTACCAGTTACAATGATACTCAAGGTCAACCAATTTACTATGTTGTTTCGGAATTAAGAAGTATAACGAGCCCGCGAATAAATTTTGTATTTATGCCTGGTATGCGTTTCCAAAAATCTGAAACGAAGGCCTTTCAAATTTCGCTTGCCGGGATTATTGGCTATGCGGATGATCTATACTCATTTCCTGTCCCAATGTGTAGCTGGTTCTATAAGTTCTAAATACCAATTAACAAGAACAAAAAAATCCCACCAACCAAAGATGATGGGATTTGTGAAAAAAGTTCCGCAGGATTAAAGTTCCGCAGGATTTGAAATCCTGCGGAACTTTACTAACCGAAATAATATTTCCTTGTGCGCTAATTAAATGAACGAACCTCAAACCATTGAAATGGTTATTGAATTTTTGGTATTTCTCTTTAGGGTCGGATTTAAATCCGACCCTAAGAAGAAAACCACACGTACAAAAAATGGTTTTAACCATTTATCCATTAAATAATCGAAATTGAAATGGGGGTTTGATTTGGGGGTTTAGGTTTTTGAAATAAACTGAAATTTCTCAAAAAACAATTTTAAAAAAAAATCCCACCAACCGAAGCTGATGGGATTTAAACTAAACTATAATAAAAATTGTTTATTGTTTTATAATTTTAATTGCTTTTGCAGTTGATTTATCAATTTGTAAGAAATAGGAACCTTTAGAAATTTCCTGAACATCTATGGTTTGAATCAATGAATTAATTTTTCCTTGAGAAATTATTCTTCCAGAAAAATCAGTGATTACATAGCCTTTTCCTAACAAATCGTTTGAAACATTCAATGTAAATTTATCATTGGTTGGGTTCGGATAAACATTTATTGTTGACAATACTTCCTCACTTATTCCAATTACGCCATTATCCACAATATTTGACTTTGAAAGACCATAATTCATTATTTTAGTTGGATCACAATTGTTTGGATTTACAATTTCAATTTGGTAAAATAATGGTCCAGTTGGTGGAGTTAAATCTGTATATGAATTCAAATTACTTTGAATTGTTGTTAAAAGTGCCATATTTGATAAACTCGTTCCTCTGTAAATTCTATAACTTCCAAAAGTTAATCCTTCATAGTGACTCCAAATTAAATTCCAAGAATTACCAACTCCTTGGTTTATAGTTAAATGAATGGTTTTGTGAAAATCTCCAACATTTGATTCAGTTCCACACGTATCTAAAGCTGAGATTTTATAACGATAGGCTTGAACAGCAGGATTTGAATTAGCATCTAAGAAAACTGCTAATTGATTGTAATCTGTTGCGCCGATTTTTGTGTAAACATTGGATACATTACTTTCTTTATAAACGTAGAATGAATCAATACCCAAAGTCAACGGTTTTTCCCAAACGATTCTGTTTTCGTTTGTTAATGAGTCCATACCAACGATACAAACTTGTGGAGGTGCAACAAAAGAGGCATTTACATTGAATGGAGCAGAAGTTGATGAACAACCATTTGCGTTTGTCACAGATACCGAGTAAGCACCTGAACTAGAAACATTAATATTTTGAGTTGTAGCTCCGGTTGACCAATTGTAAGTAGTGTAACTTCCGGCATTCAAAGTAACCGAACCTCCCACACATGGTTGAATTGTTCCTGAAGAAGTAATTATCGGTGTTGATGGGGCAGAAAAAATTGTTACCACCACATCTCCTGAAGTTATTGGACAATTGTTTACCGAAATTATTACAGAATATGTTCCGGATTGTGAAACCTGCAAACTATCGTTGTTATTTCCTGGAATAGTTACACCATTTCTGCGCCATTGATAAGTAAACGATGGATCGCTATTACACGATAACCAAAGTGGTGTTCCTTGACATGCTTGTTGCGGACTTGTTTGACTAATTGCAGCTGTATGCGTACAACTCAAACCACCCGTACAGAAAATATAATCTGAAAGCGTAGTAGTATCTGAACAACCTGTTGTGTTGCTGGTAGAAATCAATGAAACAGTATATTGTCCATTGTACAAGTACTGATGAAACACGGACGCATTGTTAGAAGCAAGTGTTGTACCATCTCCAAAATCCCAAGTGAAGGAATAATTTGCAGCATTGGCAGTTGAATTTGTGAACTGCACAGCAAATGGCGGAGCAGTGTACAATTGTTGAGCGCTTGAGAAGGTTGGGTTGAAATTATTCGGTATAAAAGAAAGATTCAATGTTGAAATACTATCACAACCTGTTAGGAAGCTTGAAAAAGTTTGCTGATATTGACCTGGTGAATTATATTGTTGGTCATTCCAAGTATAACTTGAACCGGGACAAATAGAAACATTAAAGGAGTTATAAACAGGCGAAATTGAGGTTAAATCATATATAACCAAAGAATCACAACCGTATAATGCCGGTTGATTTGAATAAGCAAAGAAATATCCAGACTGATTTGAAATATAACCATAGCCATCAATATAAAAAGTATCCAAGTAACAGGCTACAATTGAAGTATCTCGCCAATTTTGATGAAAATTTAAGTTAAGCGTATTGACAGAATCACAACCAACGGAATTAATTAAAACATGATTAAATTGACCTGATTCATAATAGGTTTGATTGTTTGAAGGCCATGTGTAGCTATTCGATGTTGCATAAACTTGACTTCCATTTTGAATAACCGCTAAATCGCAAACAGAGATGTTTTGGATATTAAATGATGAATTTGAGCTACAATCAACTATTCTTGAAATTTTATTTTTATTGGCTCCATTAAAACTAGTAAAGCCCCCTCCTACGACTATCTTTCCATCGGACTGTATTTTAATAGCTAAGGGAGGATAGTCGGAAGTATTAATGGAACTAAATCCAGTTCCTGAGTTAAAGCTATTATCTATTGAGCCATCAATATTTATTCGGACAATGTGATTAGATGAAACTCCATTAAAAGAAGTAAAACCTCCAATTGCTATTATTTTTCCGTCGGGCTGTAATGAAATATCATTAGGTGGATAGTTAAATCCATTGCTGATAATAAAAGTAGGATCAATAGATCCATTTTGATTTAAGCGAACCATTCCATTTGCAGAAACTCCATTATAAATAGTAAAACTACCTGCAAGAATAATCTTACCATCAGGTTGCAGAGCAGCCATTGGAAAAAGGTTGTCTACACTTGTTCCAGGATCAAAAGTAAAATCAATAGATCCATTTGTATTTAAGCGAGCTATACCAAATCTATTTGTTCCGTTGTATGAAGAAAAGTTACCTCCACAAAGGATCTTTCCGTCTTGTTGAATTACTAATGCTGAACTTACTGAACCATCAAAACCAATTCCAACATTAAATGAATTATCTATCGAGCCATCTGTATTTAAACGTATTAAATAATTTACAAGAGTTCCATTAAATTGGCTAAAATATCCTCCAACTAAAATTTTGCCATCTGTTTGAACAGCTATTTGAGAAACCCCTCCGTCAAAACCAGTTCCAATATTAAATGAGTTATCTATCGAACCATCTGTATTTAGGCGAACTATACGATTTACTGGATAGCCATTATAATTAGTAAAATATCCTCCAACTAAAATTTTTCCATCCGCTTGAAGAGTAATTTTATTCACATCATTATTAAAACCTGTTCCTATATTAAATAAATTATCTAATGAACCATTTTGATTCAAACGAGCCAAACTTATTATTGGTAAACCATTGAAAGATGTAAATTGTCCACTGACGATTATTTTTCCATCTGACTGAATTACAACTCCTGAAACATAGCAATTAGGTGAATAATTATTGCTAAAACCAGAACCAATTTGAAAGGATTGATCTGCAATAAATTGCTGCCCAAAAGAATTAATTTGGATTGCAGCAAATAACAATAAAATTAGTTTTTTCATAAATGTTTGTTTAAGTTAGTATTTTTTAGTTGGTCTTACTACTTTCATATTTGTTAATTCTACTTGTTAAAACGAGCAGCAAGTTTGTTCATAATATCTAAATCCAAAAGAATAAAATACGTCGAATTAAAAACCAAATGATTTTAAAAGGAATTGCCCAAACAGGAGTCCAAAATGATCTTTTAGGCTTTTCTGAGTTATTAGAGTTCGATTGTTTTTTCTCTTTAACTTCACCTAGAAAATCAATTTTAGTATTAGAATGTTTCCAATCGATTGCATTTGGATCTTCGCCTAGGTGTTTCGCAGCAGCGATAATAATATCTTCTTTTAACTTAGTATCTCCACCAGGTAAATATTTTTTTGGATATTCAAATTCCAAATTGGGAAATTTTGAACCGTTGTTTCCAGTTGCTATTCGCATTTCGATTTTGTACTTATACATTCTTAATATATTTAATTCCCCCTACTCTCCAGCTTTTCGGGTTCCGCTCTTGCTGTAAAATCAGCAGTAAGTCTGTTCGCCTGCAAAATAAAACATGCTCACTGCAACCACTTTGCAGTCTAAAAATTATTTTGCTTGCCATTTAAAATTTAGGTTGCCAGCTTGTTTGAATTGGTAACTGTTGCTGCTTTTGTCAAAAATCAAAGGGCACTGAAATTCGTTTTTAAGCACGTTTAAATAATTGAATAAACTGCGTTCAGAAATTTCTAGCTGCTTTGCAAACTGGGCTGCAGAACCGGTATTTTTTTGTTTAATTCCCAAATAAATGCGTTGCAAGGTTGCCAGTTGTTTGTTCTTAAAAACAGCGTCTACCTGGTCAATCGTTTGGTCTTCATTGTATTTCCAAATCAAAGCGCCACTTTCAGAAAACAAATAGCTTTGCTTGAAATTATTCCACGCAATGGGAGCGTTTAACTCCTCGCGAATAAACTTTTTGTAATTGTAAATCATTCGCTCCGAAACGCCCAATAATTTCGCAACATCAGCAGGTTTTCCCGTCTGCTTGCGCTCCACTAAATGAATGAATTTTCTCAGTTTTTCTAAGTGCATATACCACTAAGTAGAATGAGAAAAGAATTTGTCCCGATTACGCTATACTTTTTGCAAGCAATCGTTTTACAACTGTTTTCAACTAAAAGAAATAGATACATTGTATTATTGACAATTCTACTTTCCTGCACATCTGGCTCGCAGGATTCCACCTCAGACAGAAATTTCCATCATCGGTGCAAAGAAAAATCAAGGTAGTGCAATCAGTTTGCAGTTTGGAATTTTGTACTTTTCTAAATTATGATACTTACTCTATGGAACTTTCCTTTAAAAACTTTGTTGAAAAGTCCATTTTAATCAAAAGTTAAACGACGTTAAAATTTCTATTTTTGCCACTATGAATCCAAAAGGTAAACTAATCATTATAGGTGGCGCTGTTGATAAAGGCAGTTTTACCGAAAGTAACTTCACCGATAACGTGGAGAAAAACTTAAATTTTTTCGAAAAAGGAATTTTGAAAAGAATCATCGATGAATCTAAAAATGGACTTTCTTCGAAAATAGAAATCATTCCAACTGCATCTAAAATCCCCAATCAAGTTGGACCAGAATATGCCAAAGCATTTCAATATTTAGGCGCAGAGAATGTCGAAGTATTGAACATCGAAAAACGTGAAGAAGCACTTTCAGATGATTCTTATAATAGGATTAAAAATGCAGATGTAATTTTCTTTACCGGTGGTGACCAATTGCGTTTGACGTCAATAATTGGTGGAACTCCTATGCACGATTTGATTTTGCAGAAATACCAGGAAGAAGAATTTATTTACGTTGGAACTTCTGCAGGTGCTGCAAGTGCCAGTAAAAGTATGATTTATCAAGGTTCAAGTCACGAGGCTCTTTTGAAAGGCGAAATCAAAGTCACAAGTGGTTTTGGTTTGATTGATCATGTTGTTGTAGACACACATTTTGTACAACGCGGTAGAATCGGACGTTTGTTTCAAGCTGTTGTAGGTAATCCAAAGACTTTAGGAATCGGACTAGGAGAAGACACAGGTTTGCTAATTACCGAAGGAAATTCAATGGAGGCATTGGGTTCTGGATTGGTTATTCTTGTCGACGGACGAAATATTTCAGATACAAATATTACCGATGTAAATATCGGAGATCCTATTTCAATTAAAAATTTAGTGGTGCATGTATTGAGTAAGGGAGATAATTATTTATTGAAAGAACATCAGTTTACCATACATAATCACTAAACAATAACAATGAAATTATTAATTCACGGCGGATTTTTCAGCGAGTTTTCTCAATCTAACGAAACGAAAGTTGCCAAGCAAAATGCCATGGAACGCATTGCAAAAGTATCTTTTGAGTATTTGAAAACGCACTCTGCTATTGAAACGGTTGTTTTTGCGGTGGAACAATTGGAAAACGATTCCCTTTTCAATGCTGGAATAGGTTCGCAAATTCAAAACGATGGCGTAATTCGTATGAGCGCTTCTTTAATGGATGGAACTTCAAAAAAATTCAGCGGTGTCATTAATATTCAAGAGGTGAAAAACCCTATTCGTGTGGCTGAGAACCTAATTAAGGTTGACGATCGCGTATTGGGAGGTGAAGGTGCAAATGCGTATGCAAAATCAATCGGTGTTGAAACATTTTCTACTGAAATTCCGGAAAGAAGGGCTGAATACGAAGCAAAATTAGCAGCATCTCGCTTGGGGACTGTTGGTTGTGTTGCGTTAGATAACGAAGGGAAATTAGCTGCAGCAACATCAACAGGTGGAAAAGGTTTTGAAATCCCTGGACGTATTTCAGATTCAGCAACAGTTGCGGGAAATTTCGCAAACGACGATTGCGCAGTAAGTTGTACAGGAGTTGGGGAGGATATCGTTAGTGCAGCAGTAGCTTCGTCCATCGCGACAAGAGTTACAGACGGTTTCACAATTGATAAAGCATTTGACAAAACCTTTTCTGAATTAGCAAAATTTGATGGTTTTGCTGGCGCAATCGGTTTAGATAAATACGGTAATATGTTTTGGCAAGAATCGCATCCGAAAATTGTTTTTGCAGCCTATGATGGTGTGAATTTTACCGTTTTTAGTTAGTAGGTTTTTCTAATAGCTTCAACTTAAAGTTTGTAGTTTTATTTAGTCCGCAAGAAAAAGATAACTAATTTTACAATTCATTGATTTATTTTGTTTCAGTTGCATTTTTATGGTAATCTGAAGTAAAGTACAGAATAAATTTTGGCTCCGTGGCGCAACTGTATAGCGCATCAGATTTCGGCTCTGAGGGTTGGGGGTTAGAATCCCTCCGGGGTCACAAAACAGAACGAGAATGAGAGTGAAAGCGTCATTCTCGTTTTTGTTTTTCCTCATTTTCATTCTGTTTTTTTAATCTTTTTGTCGGAATCAACCCACTCCAAAACCCTTTCCAAGTCCTTATAAAAGTTAGATTTTTCGACTTCTCAGGTTACTTTTTAAAGATGTAATAAATTGTAAGTCAATGATTTGAAAGAGAAGATGAAGATTGTGAAATTCTAATTTGAAAATGAAATAATTTGAAAATTTGAAAATAGTCACCTCACATAATCATTACTGGTCACCTCCCTTTGTCCCTCCTCAAGGCTAATCTTTATACACAAGTCAACTTTTATTTTTGAAGAGTAAATATCCCTCAAGTTGTAAATGAAACCTATCGTACCCTTCCTTAATTGTAATGTATCCTGGTGGCCCATGTGAGCTGTAACCTGTCCACCCAGCAACTCTAGCAAT
>CALPMC020000018.1 GCA_943324565.2 Chitinophaga pinensis
GAACAAATTTGCTCTAAAAAATCCCAATGCAATTCCTATGACATCACCAACGAAGGGCAACCAAGAAAGTAAGGCTAACCAAACGCCATACTGATTTATTTTTTGTTTCCAATTTTCGATTTTTTCTTTTGTTGCACCCACTTTTATCAACCATTCCGGTTTTCCTAAATAGCCAATTCCATAATTAAGCCAACCACCCAATGTATTTCCTGTCGTTGCAATAATTAACGATAGAAAAGGATCGTATCCCATTGCTAGAATTGTACCTAAAAACAATTCCGATGCGACAGGAAGGACCGTAGCTGCCAAAAAGCAGGTAATGAAGAGCCCTATAAAACCGTATTCAATGTCAAACATAATTTCAATAAAAAAGCCGGCTTACACCGGCTTTTCAAAGTTAATTCAGAATTTGATTAGTTCTTGATTAATTTTTTAGTAACTGAACTTCCATTAGAAGAAACAGTAACATAATAGATTCCTGCATTGAAAGAAGTTGTATTGATTTCTGTTGCGTTTGCACCAGCGTTTAATTGACCTAAGTTTCTTTCAGAAACAATTTTACCAGATAAATCTGTAATTGAAATTGTTGCTTCAGATACATTCACCAAATTAAATTCAATAGTTGAAGTTGAAGAAGTTGGGTTCGGGTAAATTACTGCATCAATAACTTGAGTTGTGTTTTCGTTTACACTTAAAATTGGGTCAAAGTTTAAACGAACAACAGGAGTTGATGTTGTATAGAATAAGTTTGCAGTAACACTAATATCATTTCCATCTAAGAAGAAAGAAGTTTGTTCATCAGAAGTTCCAGCATTAGAAACCTGTAAACCACCAGCAAATGAACCAACAACTGCTAAATACGTTTGACCAGCAACTAAATTAGTAGGATTTAATAAAACCATATTTAAAATAGTATTCAAGTTGTTAGAAGCTACCGTTAATGGAGCAGTTTCTTCTAAGAAAGCAAATCCTCCTGCAGCATCAATAGAATAAATTTTTGCATAAACTTCAGTTCCGACAGTTGTTCCACCTGTTCCACCTGCTAAACGAACGCTAATTCCTTTTAACGTTTGGTCAGCCCATATATCAAATAAGTTACCAACTTCAAAACCTGTAGTTCCGTTAGATGTTGTACCAGCGAAAACATTGTTATCACGAGCATAGATGTAGTTTGTTACACCAAAAGTTAAATCAGCAATTGTGTTGTTAGTAGCAACTTCATCTACGATTTCAGTATTGTTTGTTACTGTAGCAACTGTGTAGGTAGCTCCAACTCCGCCATTGATAGTTAATACATCTCCTACATTATAACCAGTTCCAATAGCATTTAATACAGCTCCAGTTACCGTTGCTGCTGAAACAGTCGCAATAGTATAGGATGCGTCAGCATTTCCTGTGGAAATAGTTACTACATCACCAGCTGTATATCCTGTACCCGCTGATGCGATCGTTGCTGTTAATATATTACCTAAAGAAACTGAATCAATAATAAAAATTGCAGTGCTGTCGCCCGCTAAAATTTGAATAGTATCATTTATTTGGTAACCATTACCACCATTTACTATGTACAAAGAATCTATAGATCCATTTATTACCGTATAACCAACAGTTAAACCAGTTCCTGTACCAACAATCGGTGAGGTTGGAGCACCAATTGAATCCGCGTAATTTAATCCAGTAGATAACGTGTCAATCATTAATGCCTCCCCTATTGTTTCTGCTGTAAGATTTAAAGTTAAACCTGTCCCTGTTCCACCAGTTGTAGCAACTCCTGAAGAAGTTGTGTAACCTGTTCCTGCAGCAGAAAGATTTCCTGTACCAACTACACCACCAACTGATGCAGTAATATTAACAGTTGCACCTGTTCCTGTTCCACCATTTGTTGCAATATTGTTTCCAGTTACATATCCAACACCACCATTTGATAAAGCTCCAGTTAAAATTTGACCGTTTGGTAAAGTGCCTAAAACTAATTTTCTTTTTAAAGTATAACTCGCTACTGTTGAAGGAGGAGTAAATGAAGTCGAAACTTCTAAAGTAGCTGTATCTAAAGAAGCGATAGCTGTTGGAGCACTTGTTCCTGCGAAAACATTATTTCCACCAGTTAAAACATCAGCTTTTAAAATAGCACCAGATAAATTGTTTAAACCACCATTCAAAACATTTGTTGAAAATGAAATAGGAGCAACTTGAGTTGTAGGAATTTGGTAATAATTTAAACCAGCTGTACCCCAAGTGTTTGTGTTTATTGATAAATCATAGTTTGGATTTGTAACGATTTTCACATCGTCGATGTACCAACCATAAGTGACCCAAACGTTTGGATTTGTTGCAGAACCTGGGAAATTTGTAGTCCAGCTAAAACGAATCCAAAGTTGAGTTGGAGCTGAAGACAAAACCGTTGCAAGGTTAATTAATTTTGTATCCGGATTTGGATAAGGAGCACCACCCGCTGCAGATAAAACTTCTTTGTCTAAGTTGTCTCCAACCGTTGTAAAAGTTGTACCATCAGTTGAAATTTGAATTTCTTGTAAATCGTTGAAACGTGCACCAAATTGTTTGAATTGTAAAGATACTTGGTTTGTTCCACCTAACGCTGACACATTTATTGGTTGTGCAGTTGTCATTGTGTAAGTAACACCTAACGCTTGTGTTCCTGGAGATAAAGTTGGATTACCATTTACTAATTCAGCATTGTTTCCGCCAGAAGTACCATTAGCACTAATTCCTGTTGCTGACCACCAACCTTGTGATGCAGCGTTAATGTTCCAGCCGAAAGTTGCGCCTGTTTGACCACCATTGTCAATTGTCCATGTTGCTGCATTAGAAAAATTATCTTCCCACAACGTGGTCATGATTTTACCTATTGGCTGAAGCGTCGTAGATGTTTTTGGGGCTGTTCTTACTAAATCTTGAGATTTAAGTATGCGAGCGTTTTTTTGTGCAAAAACACCTGTTACAGCCAATACAGATAAAGAAAGTATTAGTTTTTTCATTTTATGATTTTTTAATGATGCCCAAATATACGACTTAATGATTATTCTAACTAATAATCTTTTAAGAAAGGCAGGCTTGTCCTTGAATTATTTAACGTTAATTTGGAGAGTGTGGTGGTGAAAACTGTTTCATTTTCTAATTGAACCATTATTTCCCCCAATGAGTCAACACAAGTTGAATCGCCTGAATAAATTAGTTCATTTTTGTCTACTCCTACTCTATTTACACCTATTACATATGATTGATTCTCAATTGCACGTGCTTTTAAAAGCGTTTTCCAATGTTCAGAACGTTTCGCAGGCCAATTTGCGACATATAACAATAAATCATACTTTGGTATACCATTTATTTCATGGTTCCTTGCAATTTCTGGAAATCGTAAATCATAACAAATTTGAAGGTTGATTTTCCAATCTTTATACTTGATAATTGTTTCTGTTTTCCCAGCTGTATAGAATTTATCTTCCCCTCCTAAACCAAAGGATTTTCGTTTGTCATAATATGAAATTTCACCTGAAGGATAAACAAAAACGCCTCGATTGTAAAAATGATTGTTTTCTTTAACCATCAAAGAAGTGTATATTGCAACGTCTTTTTTAGCGGCCAAATCAATTAAAAAATTCACAGAGGGATTTGAATTCCAATCTTCTGCTAATTCAACATTCATTGAAAAACCTGTATCAAACATTTCTGGGAAAACAACTAAATCTGTGGGTTCATTTATTGATTCAATTAAGCGTAAAAAATTGGTAAAATTCGCACCTTTATCTTCCCAAATTTGATACGCTTGAACTAATGTTACTTTTAAATCTTGCATAATCTGTCTGTTGCTTGAATTAATGTTTCATTGTCTTTAGCAAAGCAAAAACGAATCATTTTTCTATCTTTTAAATCTGTATTGAAAACGGAAAGCGGAATAGTTGCAACACCAAATTCGGTCACTAATCTTTTTGTAAAATCAATATCTGACTCATGAGAAATTGCATGAAATGAAGCAAGTTGAAAATAGGTACCCTCACATGGCATTAATTCAAATCGACTTTGTTGCATTCTTTCTCTGAAAAAATCTCTTTTCTCTTGATAAAACCCACCTAAATTTTCTGTTTTTACCAAAGGTAAATAGTCAGCTAATACATTTTGAGCAACACTATTCACACAGAAAACTAAAAATTGATGCACTTTTTTAATTTCATTCATAATAAATTCTGGAGCAACTAAATACCCTATTTTCCAACCAGTGATATGAAACGTTTTTCCAAATGAAGAAACGACTATCGAGCGACTTCTCAAAAATTCATTTGCATGTACTGAAAGATGTTTATTTTCAAATGAGATATATTCGTAAACCTCATCCGACAGAACCATTAAATTAGGGTATTTATGCAACAAGTTTTCAAATTCTTTCATATCGCTTTCAGTCCAAATTCGCCCACTTGGGTTGTGTGGATTATTTGTAATAATCAATTTGGTTTTTTCATTTACTGTTGAATTAATTATTTCCCAATCTGGTAAAAACTCATCGTTTAAAGAAATTCGTTTTGGAATTCCTCCAGCTAAAATAATTGGTGACTCATAGCAATCGTAACTTGGATCTAAAATAACTACCTCCTCCCCTTTTCCAACGAGAGCTTGAATGGTTGTAAAAATAGCTTGCGTTGCTCCGGCCGTAACCAACAATTCACTTTCAACTTTTAGTTGTCGTTGATATGATTTTTCAATCAATACTACTATTTCATTCATTAACAGTGGATTTCCAGCCATTGGATTATACTGATGAATATTGTCGCTTGCTTTTTGTTTTAGCAAATCAACTAGAATAGGATCAACCGGGAAATTCGGAAATCCTTGGGACAAATTGATTGCATTATGATCTACTGCCATTTTGGACATTACTGTAAAAATGGTTGTTCCTACAGTTGGAAGTTTGGATATTAAATTCATTTGATAAAAATAGTGAATTGTAAAATGTGAAAACAAAAAAAGAGGCTAACAAATTGCTAGCCTCTTTCTGTAAGTTAAGATTTATTATTGTTTGATAATTCTAACTGTTCTTTCTTCTAACTCATTTCTAAGTTTGATGAAATAAACACCAGTTACCACATTTGATAAATCTAAAGAGTAAACGCCGTTTCCATTAATCAATGAACCGAAGTTAGCAACCGCTCTTCCATTCATATCTTCAACAGTTACATCATATTTTGCAGTTGTTTGATCAATCACAATATTGATTGCTCCTGTTGTTGGATTAGGATAAACATTGAAACTTAAAGTGTTTTCTTCTAAACCGATGTAATCAACGATTACACAAGAAGAAGTTGCAGAACAGTTAGTTGAATTAGTTACAATTACAGCATACGAACCATTGATTGGTGCTGTATATGTTGCACTTGTCGCTCCAGTTATTGGTGTGTTTGTAGCACAATCAATCCATTGGTATGAAGCACCTGTTGAAGCAACTAATGTTCCTGTACCATTTCCGTTATCCGTTGCAGTTGCAGTAGGAGTTGGGTTAATAGTCAAGTTCAATGTAACTAACGAATCACAACCTGCAGCATTTGTTAATGTTTGCGTGTATGTTCCAGAAGCCGTGTAAGTTGTTCCATTTGTCCAAGTGAATGATCCACAAGTTGCAGCTGTAGTAATTGAACTATTGTTTCCAATTGTCAATACTAACGTTGCAGTTGAATCACATCCTGCAGCATTTTGAGCTGTGAATGTATAAGATCCACTTGTTGTGTATGTTGTTCCGTTCCATTGGTATGAAGCACATTCAGAAACAACCGTGTTAGATGAACTTGTGTTGTTGATTGTTAAATTCAATGTTACCACTGAATCACATCCGAACGCATTTGTTAATGTATCAACATATACTCCTGATGTTGTGTATGTTGTACCATTCCAAGAATATGAATCACAAGCTACTTCTGTAACAGAAACTGCATCTGGTTGACCAATTGTCAAGTTCAATGTTAAAGTTGAATCACATCCTGCAACGTTTGTTAATGTTTGAACATACGTTCCAGAAGCAGTATATGTTTGGTTGTTTAACGTGAATGTTTGACAAGCTACCTCATTCAACGTTGAAGTTGTAGGTTGAGTAATTGTTAAATTCAACGTTGCAACTGAATCACATCCTGCAGCATTTACTAAAGTTTGTGTGTGTGTTCCGGATGCTGTGTACGTAACGTTATTAGTCCAAGTGTAAGAAGAACATTGAGTAACATTCGTAGTTGAAGTTGAACTATTGTTTACAGTAACTAAGAAACTTGCATTAGCTGAACAAGCACCAGCAACACCATAAATATGTACTGTTTGCGTTGTTGTAATGTTACTAGTTAAAACTGTTCCTCCACCATTCGTTGCCGTTCTGTAGCTTAATACCAAACCTGCATTATTTGATGGCGTTAACTCAGCTAAAGTTGGTAATGTGTAAGTATTACAAACTACTTGAGCTCCTGGATTTACTAAAGAAATAGGCGCACATTGTGTTGAAACCGTTACTGGTACAGACCAAGCGCTTACGTCTCCATTTCCACAATTCGCTCTATAATAAACTTGATAGGAACTGTTAGGAATTAAACCTGACAATGTTGTACTTGTTGTAGCTGAAACATTTGAAACCAAAGTTCCTGTTCCTTGTGTAAATCCAACTGGACCGTATTCGAAATCGAAAGCAGATGCAGTAGAACAACCCAAAGACCAGTTTACATCAGCACTTGTTGTTGTAGTTGTTCCTCCTACTAATAATCCTGGAGAAGGACAAGTTGGCGCTGGAGCTATTGTAATTAAGTAATCCTCTGTTTCACCAAATCCATAATTCGTACAAGGTTGAATTGATTGACCATCTTGGAAAAATGCTCCTCTAATTCTCATTCTGTGAACACCTACTGGAGGTGTACATGCTAAAGCAATTACGAATGAAGAAGAAGCATTCACTTGACCTGGAGTATTACCAGTTCCAATTGTACCATTAGTTGCACCTATTAATTCCGTAGCATCAAAAATACCATCGTCATTGTAATCAATCCAAGCAGCATAACCTTGAGAGCCATATTCACCTGTTGATATATTCAATGTATATGAACTAGATGGTAATAGTGTTGCCGTATAATTTGGTTGACCATTAAAGAAAGTATAAGAAGGACCACCAGCTACAAAACCTGTATTGTTAGCTAAAGTAGTTCCAACTATTTCAACATTCGAAATTAAATCTCCGTCTGAAGTTCCAAATGTATAAGTCGGCACACAATAACAATCTGTTGGTGCAGACATATTGATTGTCAATAGAGATGAATAACTCGGTGTTCCGCCACAAGAAACGATAGACAATCTATAGATAGTTGTGTCATTTTGGCTTGTTGTTAAAGTCAAACCATTTTCACCTGCGATATCAATAAAGTTTTGACCGTTATCAATTGAAAACTGCCATTGATAGGTTAAACCTTGAGAACTTCCTGTGTAGTTTGCTGAGATTTGGAAGTTAACACCTTCACAAACGTTAGTTACAGATGAAACTGTACTTACACCTACTGGAGCAACATTTCCTAAAATTGTAATTGTTACATCTGCAGATCCTGGTGCGTTTGTACAACCTGTCGTTTGATTTGTGTAAGATATTGAATAAACAGTTGTTTCTGTTGGAATAACAGCTTGTGTGAAGATGTTAGTTCCAGAAGCAATTGTTGTTGTTCCTTGTGTATTTGTTGAAGTCCAAACCGTTGTATAGTTAGCTGGCGGAGCAAAACGATACGCAAATGGGTTAGTGATAGGATTAGTTGGACTTGCAACCGTACCCGATGCAAATGCTAAAACACCAATAGTACCATCACCATTGTTTACACCTACCAATTTGTTTCTATCAACATTCGTCGAAGAAGTTACGTGAACATCAATTTCACCAACAGTTTCATAGAAAATTGCTTGGGCTGTACTTGTTTCTAATGCATTATATTCTTGAACATTTTCGTAACTCACAATGAATTTTCTATTTGGTATTGTTCCCTCAGTCCAATATTTGATTGTTCCACCTGTTGCAACCCCTAAATCATTATCCATTGCTAAAACAGCAACCATATTAAACGGCTCAGTTGTACTAGGTAAAGTAGTAAATGTAAAGTCTCCTACGTTTGGCGTTGCACCAAAGAAAACAGTTCCATTTGTTCCAATTGAAATAGTGTTGTATGAAGTTCCGAAGAAGTTAAAGTTAAACCCTACAGGAATACCGCTCCATCCACCATCATCTAAACCAAAACCTAAATCAGTAGGAACAAGTTCAGCTCCACCAGTTGCTAAAGTAACCGCATTAACTGGAGCAGTTAAAGGAGCATGAGGAATTGAAGTACTTGTAAAGTTTCCAGCAGATAAACCTGTACTGATGTTAGCCGCTGTTCCTGGACATACACCGTTTACGTCTGAAGTTACGTTTGCAGTAGGTAAAGGATAAACTGAAATACTAATTGTTGATATTGATACACAACCGGTTCCAACTTCTAAAGCAGTTAAATTAACAGATGTAGATTGACTTACAGTTACATCAATTGATGTTGCAGTTTGATTAGAAATCGTTGCATTAGGATTAGAAAGTGACCAAGTAAATCCATAATTTGCAGTAGTCGTTGCAGTAATTGTAGCTGTACCACCAGTTCCACAGAAAGGTGCTTGATTATTTGTCAAGGTAACAACTGGAGCATCTGTAACCGTTACAGTTACAGGAACTCTAGCACTTGAACAAGTTCCAGCAAAAGTTTCTGCTGCAACAAAATAAGTTGTTGTTTGAGAAATTGTTGGTGTTGTAAACGGAGAACCAGTTCCTAATGGAGTTGTTGCAGTTGCGGTAGCATACCAAGCAATAGTTGATCCTGCTGAACCAACTGCGCTTATTGTAGCTGTTCCTACTCCACATCTTGTTGCTGGTGTTGTACTTGTAATCTCATTTGAGTAATTGACAGCAACTTCACTTGAGTAAGCTGGTGTACCATTACAAGCAGTGATTTTACATCTGTAAAAAGCATTTTGAGTTGGAATTAATGAATAAACATCATTTGTTGCACTAGCAACATCATTCCAAACACCACTTACTGTTGAAACTTGCCATTGGTAAACAATTCCGTTAGTAGTACCTGTGTAATCTAAGTTAAAATTTACAGATTGACCATCACAGAAAGATGTTGAACTAGCAATAGTATTAACTCCAGTTGGTGCAACATCCGAATAGATTAACATATTCACTTGTGCAGAACCTGGTGCATTCGTACAACCAGTTGTTTGATTCGTATATGAGATAGCATAATCAGTTGTAATTGCTGGAGTAACTGATTGACTAAAAATATTTGTACCCGAAGCAATTGTTGTTGTTCCATTTAAATTAGTTGCTGCCCATGTAGTTGAGTAGTTTGCCGGTGGTGTAAAACGATAAGCAAAAGGACTAGCAATTGGATTGGTTACTGAGGATGCTGTTCCAGACGCATAAGCTAAAACCCCAATAGTTCCATCTCCATTATTTACTCCAACCAATTTGTTTTGATCCTGGTTCGTTGAAGAAGCAACATGAACTTCAATTACTCCAATAGTTTCATAAAAAATTGCTTGTGCAGTACTAAATTTAGTATCACCATATTCTTTCACATTCTCATAACTTAAAACAAATTTTCTATTTGGTGCATACCCCGTTGTCCAATATTTAATTGTTCCTCCTGTTGCTCCGGTTAAATTGTTATCCATCGCAAGAACGGCAACCATGTTAAATGGTTCAGTTGTACTAGGAAGAGTTAAAAATTCATAGTCAGTTACATCTGGTGTTGTACCAAAGAAAACAGTACCGTTAGTTCCAACACTAATTGTAGAATAATTTGTACCGAAAAAATTAAAATTAAACCCAACTGGAACACCACTCCAACCTCCATCATCTAAACCTGTCCCTAAATTTCGAGTTACAAGAGCAGTGCCTGCGTCTACTAGTTTTATTGCGTTAGCTGGAGCTGTTAATGGTGAATGATTTATTGAAACACTACTAAAATTTCCAGCGCTCAATCCAGAACCAATTGTTGCAGAAGTTCCAGGACAAACACCAGAAGCGGTAGTTGTTACAGTTGCAGCAGGTAAAGGATAAACCCCTAAAGAATAATATGCAATAGAAACACAACCATTTGCATTTGTTCCACTTAATTTAAAATCAGATGTAGCAGATACTGTTGCATTAACTGCAGTTCCTGAAGTAGATTCTAAAGATCCAGTTGCTGGGTTCAATGCTGACCAAGAATAAGCCATTGAAGCATCAGTTGATGAAGCAGTTAATACCGCTGTTCCACCAGTACCACAGAAATTATTTAATGACGATGTTATTACTACTGCTGGGCCTAAATTTGTTGAATCTAAATAAGGTGTTCCATTAATTGATTGAACTAACGTATTGTTATCTGTTGCAGAAACTGACCATGTAACATTACCATTAATTGGCGTTACCGTCGGAATAATTCCTGTCCAAGTATCAGCAGACAATCCGCCAATATTTGTTGAATTCGACATTGTAACTGGAGTCTGAGCAGTTCCATTAACTGAATAATTTAAAACTACTGAGGTAATTGCAGCTCCACCAGGAATAACAACAACTGAAATGTTTCTTGGAATATTAACACATACATTTCCTGTTGGAGAAATAGCCAAACCAGTAAGCGTTGCCGCTGATTTTGTTCCCATTACCATAAATGCTGGAATTGTAGAAGTTGGTGATGATGTTGTTAAAGAAGTTGGTGTAGCAGTAGTTAAAACTCCTCCAACCAAACTATATGTTCCAGTCAAAGTTGAACTTCCAGCAATACCGTCTGCAGTACCAGGAGCATCATTCAATCTAATTGCTGTTGTTGCATCTGATGCAAAATTAGTTTCACCAGAAGTAAAAGATGTTGCCCAATATCTATTTGTATTTAATGAAGCAAATAATGCACTTGGAGTACCTCCAGTTGCGGCATCAACAACTTCCGACTTAATAACTACAACACCTGTTGTTAAAGGATTTATTAAACTCATTGGGTTATATCCTGATTTTCCTACAGGGAAGAGATAAGTTGAACCAGTAGCTAAATTTAAAGGTAAGGTTCTTTCAATAGCTCCTTTCAAAAAGCTTGTTGCACTTCCTCCTGTTACGGAATTCGCAGCAGTATTAGTAACAGTAATTGTATTTCCTGTGTTATCTAAAATACCAGCTGTTAATGCAAGTACACCTGTTGTTCCAGCTAACGTTCTACTAAAAGGCATAGTTACAACTCCTGATGCAAATGTATTGTTGATTGTTAAAGAAACTGGAGAATTTGTTGATGGATATTCAGTGTTCGTAATAGTTTGGTTAGCTGCAGTACTATTGTAAACTAAAGACGATGTTGTTGAATTATAGGTAATAATTCCTGACCCACTTAAATTACCATTAGAAATAGTTAATCTGTTTAAATTAATATTTCCGTTTAATGTTACGCCAGTTGTATTATTGACTCTTACACCAATGCTTCCAGTGTTGGTTGCTGGTGTAAATGATTGAGCAGATGTGCCATTAAACTCTAAATTACCATTTGCATTTGTTTGAGTTAATGTTCCACCTGTTTGAATGAAATTTCCAGCTGTTCTTAAATTAGCGGCACCGTTAAAAGCAACATCTATAGTTCCTCCATTTAATGTCACATTTCCAGCAACATTTACTGAACCTGTTGTACTGGAAACTTCAAAAGTTCCATTATTGACAATAAGGTCTCCGTTTATTGTAACTGTACCACCTGTCGTAGCCCTGAACTTTCCTGTGTTTATTGCTTGAATAGTTAAATTACCTTTTACAACTGCTGTTGTAGTTGCACCCCAGAAACTCATAGTTCCTGTTGCATTCGGACAATTGTAAGTAAAATTACCAAATGATTGATTGTTATTAGTGGCCGTTGTTGTTGAACTTGTAATTCCTGAAATTGTTAAGTTAGAAGTAGCTGCCCAAGTTGCTAAAGGCACTGGTGGAGCTCCTGTTGTTGCTCCTGTTGAATTACAAGTAGAACCAGCTAAGAATGATAAAGTTGCAACTGAACCAACTAAAGAGTTTCCAGCAAATCCTAGATTAATAATCCCTGTTGCACTAACAGTTACAAGGGTGTTTGTACCACCTGTCGTAGTAATTGTATTACCAGCATTGCCAGAAAAAGAAACTGTACCATCGATTAGTCCAGTGTTTGATGCTCCTGAAAAAGCGAACGCTACTGGTTGAGTTGCACTAGTTAAAAGCAATGTACTACCAGCATCAACAATAAAATCATTTCCAACACCACCACTAACTGTAATAGTTCTTGTCGCAGTACTTGAAGATTGTAAAGTTAATGTTGTATTACTAGTAACTACAAATCTACCAACTGTATAATTTGCATCAATAGTATTTATTGTTACTGCTCCGCCTGGAGTTGTTAATGCTCCGTCAACTATTAATACATCTGTAGTATTAGGTGTTGTTCTAGTTAAACCAGTTCCGTCAGCCAATGTATTCCAGTTTGCCGGAGTATTCCATGTGCTTGAAGCTGCACCAACCCAAAAATAAGTTGTCGCTGCTAAAGTTGATTCACTTCCGGTAACACCAGTACCTGGAATAACAGCCTCACTTGATGCTTGAATGTTATAATAAAATAAGGTACCTGGAGACAACCCTGTTTGTGGAAGGTTGTATGCAGTTCCAGTTCCAGCTGTTGAAGTTGATGGAACATTAACAACACTAACGTTTTGAGTAAAAGCAGCATCTGTTGCTCTTGTAACAATAAAAAAGGTTTCGTCTGTTGAATTGTCAATCCAATTTGGAGTAATTGTTGATGATGTTATTGCAGAAAATGTTAAGCTCGTTGGAGCAGCAGGAATAGATGTAGAATTAGGTGTCCAAGAAAAAGTTCTTAAACTTCCGTTGGTTGTTCCCGCTAAATTTGCTATAGATACTAAAGGAGCAAAAGAATTAGTTACTGGTGCTGTTGCTAATGTGAACGAAGGTGTTGCTGAAACAGTAACATATCCTGCTGTTGTAGCAGTATTACTTGATGATATGAAGATTGATCTTGATACATTTGCTGATGAGGAATTTATAATGTTACCATAAATATATTCCACAACACCAGTTGATTCATTTAGAATCATTTGCATATTTCCTGAGTTGGTTATATCGTTATAAAATGCATAAAACTGATTCCATTCAATAACAAACTTTCTATTAGGAGCTGTACCAACAACTAATGATGTCATTCCATTGTTTAGTTCATTATCACCTGCCATTAGTGCAAATGTCGCATTCCCAGCTGAAAAAGCTGTTACAGCAGAACCGCCAATCGCTGTTGCTCCTGAAGAAGTATGCAATCTTGCTTGCCCATTTGAGTTGGCACTTATATGAGTATATTTTGTACCCATAAAATAAAAATCAAACCCGATAGCAAATACTGGAACTCCAGTGTCATCATTGTTTCCGGTTATTAATGTTGTTGCACCTGTCATATCCTGAAGTGAACCAGAAGTTGAAGTTGCAAACGTGTAATTAGCTAAACTCTGTGCATTAATCCTTGTAAAGGATAATACAAATAGTAGTAGTGTTGCAAGGTAAAAACCAACCTTGCTTTGTTTGGTTGTAAAAAGCGGATTTGTCCATCTTTCATTAAACCTTAACTGTGGTTTTGTTTTTGACATAATTTTTGATTTAGGTATGTACTTGGTTATGTAGAACTGAAACTATTTTATTAGATTCAATGGTTAAAGCATTAGTATAAACAGTTGATTCACTGTATTTAGAGAGGGAATATTTATTTGTCAGAATCAACCTTAAAATTTTATAATCACGGACAAAAGTACAATTTTTACTAACAAAACACTATTTTTACAATTAAACATTAAATAATTATAAATTATTATGAATAAATCATTAAGTAATAAAACAGCTTTAGTTTGTGGAAGCACCCAAGGAATTGGAATGGCTACAGCTATTAAACTAGCAGACATGGGCGCCAACGTTATTCTTGTTGCGCGCAATGAAAAAAAACTTCAGGAAGTAAAACAAAAGCTGTCAACAATTAATGGTCAAACTCATGGATATTTAATGGCTGATTTCACCCAACCAAATGCGTTAAAAGAAATTATTACCACTTTCATCAACGCTGGTAATAAAATCAATATTCTAATCAATAACACTGGAGGTCCTAAAGGAGGTCCTATTATTGAGGCCACAACAGATGAATTTTTAAATACCTTCAATCAACATTTAATTTGTAACCATATATTAATGCAGGCAATTTATCCGGGAATGATTGAATCAGGTTATGGTAGAATTATTAATGTAATTTCAACTTCTGTAAAACAACCATTGCCAAATTTAGGTGTTTCAAATACGATTCGTGGAGCAGTTGCAAGTTGGAGCAAGACCTTAGCTGGAGAATTGGGACAATATGGAATAACTGTAAACAATGTCCTTCCTGGCGCAACAAACACTATTAGACTTCAAGGAATTGCAGAAGCGAAATCAGAGAAAACGGGTGAAACGGTGAATGATATATTCGAAGAAATGGCTGGAGAATCTCCAATGAAACGTATTGCCGAACCAGAAGAAGTGGCAGCTGCTATTGCTTTTTTAGCAAGTCCAGAAGCTTCTTATATAAATGGTATCAATGTTCCTGTTGACGGCGGAAGAACAAAATCACTTTAATCATTTTTAAACTTCTCTAAATCATTTTTTATTTTAAATCTATAAGCGATTAGAGTTGGTAAACCAATGATTATAAGAAATACAAAAACGTAACCTTCACGCGTCAAGTAAAAATCCGTTACATTCTTCATTTCTTCTTGTTTATAACCTAATCCAATAAAATAAGACAAACTTAAAGGTGCCTCTTGAACAACTTTTTGAACACCAGACTCTGTGACAATTTCACCTTTAAAAAGATTAATAGGAAATAAAAACAAAGGCGTTGCGATTAGAATGACTCCAAGAAAAAAGATGACTATTGGTTTTTTAAACATGATACAAAATTACTAGAATTCAATAATTTAATTACTTTAAAATTTTCCGTTAGTGCGAATTGCTTATTTATGTGGAACAAATGGTTGGGGTGGTTTAGAAATGAACCAGCTTAAAAATGCTATTTGGATGCAGGAAAGAGGACATTTCGTAAAGTTATATTGTTTGGAGAATGCACCTATTCATAAAGCTGCTAAAAATTCAGGTATTCCATTTAGCTTAATAAAAAAACACAAAAATCACTACGACTTTCTGAATGCTTTCAAGTTATTAAGCTATTTAAAAATAGAAGGAATAGAACACTTAATCATACGAGCTACCTTCGATATGAGCATCGCGGCTTCGGTTTCTTTTCTTTCGCGTGGAAAAATCAACGTTCATTTTTTTATGGAAATGGAATTTGGTGCTCCCAAAAAACAGTTTTTCAGAACATTGCGTTATTCCTTCTTTTCTTCCTGGAATTGTCCTTTGGAATATTTGAAAAAACAAGTACTTGAAAATGCTAAAGTTCCAAGTCATAAAATAAATGTAATTCCATCAGGTTTAGACTTTGACTCTATAACTCAAAACAGTAAAACTGAATCCAGAAATTTACTCAAGCTCCCAGAAGATGATTTTCTATTCGGAATCGTTGGGAGAATTGATCCTAAAAAAGGACAGCTTTACGCTTTGAAGGCAACACAATTATTAAGTGATTATAAATTCAAACTTGTTATAGTTGGTGAAGAAACACCTGATTCTCCAAGCAATTATCTAAAAGAAATCAAAGAGTTTATTGCAGTCAATCAATTAGAACAAAAAATCATTTTTCTTCCCTTTCAAAAAAACCCAATGGAAGTTTTTAACGCTTTTGATTGGACGTTGATGACATCAGATTCGGAAACGTTTGGAATGGTTACAATTGAATCAATGACACAAGGAACTCCTGTTATTGGAAGTAATGCTGGTGGGACTAGTGAGTTATTAGATTTTGGAAATGCTGGTCTTTTGTTTGAAACTAAAAATGAAATTGATTTAGCTGAAAAAATGAAACTAGCACTTGAGAAAAGAATACCATTTGAACTAACAGCTTTTCAAAATTCAATTTCAAAATTCAACAGTAACGAAGTTTGTGAGAAGGTTGAAAAAATGCTAAAGAGCAGGAACAGTAACGTTTAATTTTTAAACATTATTTAAGAACTATAAAGTTTTAATAATGCGTAATTTTGCATTCTAAAAAAAAGAAAATATGTATCCAGCAGAATTAGTACAACCAATGAAAGACGATCTTACGAATGTAGGATTCACTCAACTAACAAACGCTTCAGAAGTTGACAATATGATTTCAAATACACAAGGAACTTTATTAATGGTCGTGAACTCTGTTTGTGGTTGCGCGGCAGGCAATATGCGTCCTGGAGTGAAATTATCTGTTCAACACGAAAAAGCACCTAATGGATTAGCTACTGTTTTTGCAGGAGTTGATACAGAAGCTGTTGCACAAGCGCGCAAGTATTTCTTGCCTTACCCTCCATCTTCGCCATCAATTGCTTTGTTCAAAGATGGTAAACTAGTTCATTTCTTAGAGCGTCACCACATTGAAGGTGGAACAGCTCAAATGATTGCTGCGAATCTTGCTGCAGCTTACGACGAATTTTGTTAAAATGAAACGCATTTATCATTTAAGTACCTGCGACAATTGCAGAAAATTGATAAAAGCATTCAACCCAAGTGCTGATTTCGAGTTGGTAGATATTAAAACCAGCTCGATTGATGCGCCTACTTTGGATTTATTAAAAGCAAAAGTTGGTTCCTATGAAGCTTTGTTTTCTAAAAGAGCCATCAAATACAAAAGTCTTGGATTAAAAGACAAAAACCTCAGCGAAGATGACTTTCGCAAACTTATTTTAGAAGAATACACCTTTCTTAAACGTCCCGTTTTGATTGATGGGGATAAAATTGTAGTAGGAGGATTGGGATAGAAAATAAACAGTTAATATTGAAGAATAAATTTGATTTATTTCTTAGTTTAACTTTTAGAAATTCAAGTTAAAATCGTTTAATAACAAATATTTCCTGCTACAATTTTTAGCGAAACTTTTTTGGCCTTGAATTTCTTGGTTTTAGCTACTGAACTGAAACTGTTTATTTTTAGAATTTCTGTAAGAACATTCTTAAAAATTTCAGTTTCAGAAAGGAGTTAAAATTGTTCGCTACGAGTTGTAAACACTTATATAACAATGATTTGCGAACAAAAATAAATTCAGAGCCTTGATTTTTACCTTCGGTGCTGCTTGCGCGGTGATTCTTTTGATCAAGCAAAAGAATGGCAAAAAACTTTAATAAAACTTAGTTGTAAATAGGTAAAATTCAATTAATTATTTCAGAAAAAACTAATTACCTTCGTACCTCTATGGACATCTATTCTTCCAAACAACGCTGGAAAATCGCACTGATTTTAATTTCATTGCTAATCATTGGTACATCGCTGTTTGTGTCTAATTCGATGGTTTCAAAAATTGCTGAACGCGAACGCGACAAAGCCAAACAATGGGCAGACGCTATCAAGAAAAAAGTGGAATTAGTGAAGTTAACGACACAGATTTTCACTGCACTTCGAGAAAAAGAGCGCGAAAAAATCCAAACAGTGGTTGATGCGCAATTAACGATTCTAAATCCCTCCGATTTATCGCTGAATCAAGACATTGACTTTGCACTAAAAATCATTGAATCCAACAAAGATATTCCTGTTATTCTCTTGAATGACGACGGAACGCTTTCTCAACATCGGAATCTGCCAAAAAGTACAACAAATGACTCAATTCCAAGCGATAATGAAATCGTTACATTAGCAAACGATTGGAAAAAAGAAGGACGATTTTTCACGATTACGGTTTTTGGTGATATGAAAATGGATTTTGTCTTTGGTGTTTCGAGTGAATTATTGCGATTAGAACACGAAAGCGACTCTTTGATAAAATCGTTTAACAAAGAATTGATTACCAATAAAACGCTGATTCCTGTTTTGTTGATGGACCAAAACAATAAAAAAGTGGAGGCAACAAATCTTCCTAAAAATCAAATTTCAAAGGAAAATCTTTCTAAAACAATTGCAAGCTTTAAAGAACAAAATGAACCTATTCTAATCAATTTCGGTACAGGAGAAAAAATCTTGTATTTCAGCGATAGTCCTGAGATTAAGCAATTAATTTGGTATCCATACATTCAATTTGGGGTGATGGGTTTAGTCGTTATCGTTGGATATCTGATGTTTTCTACTTTCCGAAAAGCGGAGCAAAATCAAGTTTGGGCAGGGATGGCAAAAGAAACAGCGCATCAATTGGGTACTCCCCTATCTTCATTAATGGCTTGGTTGGCCTATTTGGAGTCTTCGAATACCGATCCAATGATTGTCAACGAAATGCAAAAAGATCTGGACCGATTAGAAAAAATCACCGACCGCTTCTCTAAAATTGGTTCAGGCGCAAAATTGGTTAATGAAGATTTGGTGGTGACAATAGGCAACAACCTAGAATATTTGCGCGCTCGTCTTTCTGATAAGGTAAAAATCGTGTTTAAAGTAGTAGACGAAGAACCGATAATTGTTCCTCATAATTCATCTTTAATTGAATGGGTTGTAGAGAACATCTGTAAAAACGCTGTTGATGCGATGGGAGGAAAAGGTAACCTCACCATTGAAATGCAAAAAGTTCCCGAATGGATTCACATCGACATTAGCGACACTGGAAAAGGACTGACTCCTAAACAATTCAAAACGATTTTTCAACCCGGATTTTCAACTAAAAAACGTGGCTGGGGCTTGGGTTTAACACTTGTGAAACGCATCGTTGAAGAAAACCACAAAGGAAAAGTTTTTGTGATGAAATCCGAAATAGATAAAGGGACGACTTTTAGGATTAGTATACCGCTTTAGGATTGTTGATTTTTGATGCTTGATGTTTGATTAGGATTTTTAATCGAAGAAAATCTTTGTAAATCTTTACTCTAAGTAAAACTTTTTAACTCTCATCAACTAGTAATGGTTTCAGGTAAATCTTAAAAGATAGAGTCAGTAAAATGTTTTGAATGAGCTTTTTTTGTTCTGAAAAAAATTAATTTTCCTTGAAAATCCTAACTTTTAAACAAATCAAGCTGAAATTCTCCTAACAGTTCAAATTTCAATCGATAAAAATCTATCCAATAACATCGCAAAAATTCGCTTATCTATTTCTTTTTTCTTTGAATAGTAAAATTGATATTCTGAATTTGTTAAAAGACCGGTTATTTGTCCCAAAAGTTGATTTTTTACCTCTATTTTTGAAACAATACCTTTGATTAAAAACCGTCTTCTTTCAGCTGTGAGTTCTTGTTTTAAAAGTTTATCAAGCAGAGGATTGTTACTAACTTCTATTTCAAATATCGCATGCTGAAATTTTAAAATTGGACGTAAAACTTCATTTTGAAATCTCTCAATCTCAGTTGTTGTTTTGTTTTCTGTCTCAATTATCGGTCGTAGTTCTTTCAGTATAGTTTCATTCCTCATAGAACATAAAACACTTTTAATTTAATTGTGTTCATATTTTAAAACTTTAAAATTTCAAAACGTGCGTCTGTGGAAGGTTCTTAATTATCTGATTCTATTGTCCTATTCGAAATAAATGGAATTGCCATTCAAAACCGCCCTTCGCAATTTTTCAGCAACTTTTCACTAACTTCGCCCACGATGTCAATAGAGGTAAAAAATTTATTCAAATACTACGGAGAACAAGCTGCGGTTCGCGACGTGAGTTTCTCTGTAAAGAAAGGTGAAATCGTTGGTTTCTTAGGGCCAAACGGTGCCGGAAAATCAACGACGATGAAAATCATAACGGGCTACATTCCAGCATCTTCGGGTGAAGTGTATGTTTCTGGAATGAAAGTCGATGTGGAGAATCTGAAAACGCGACAAATCATTGGTTATTTGCCTGAAAACAATCCACTTTACACAGATATGTATGTGAAAGAATACTTGGAATTTGTGGGTGGAATTTACAGAATTAAAAATCTGAAATCGCGCGTTGCTGAAATGATTGATGCAGTTGGTTTGGAAGTAGAACAAAACAAGAAAATTGGCGCACTTTCAAAAGGTTACCGTCAGCGTGTAGGCTTGGCGCAAGCAATTATTCACGATCCAGAAGTATTGATTTTAGACGAACCTACAACAGGTTTGGACCCGAATCAATTGGTGGAAATTCGCGAGTTGATTAAAAACATTGGGAAAGAAAAAACGGTAATGCTTTCAACGCATATCATGCAAGAAGTTGAGGCGATTTGCGACCGAATTGTTATCATTTCGAAAGGACAAATTGTTGCCGATGATAAAGCAGCTTCTTTGCAAAAAGAGAATGATCATCAAACGGTTTATGTAGAATTTGACAAACAAGTTTCCAAAGCGCAATTGACTAAAATTCCTGCAGTTAGAAAAGTGCAATCGGTTCAAAACGGTTGGTTGTTAGAAACGGTGGAAGAAGTTGATTTACGTAAAGAAGTCGCACAATTTGCACAAAAAGAAAACTGGTTGATTTTGACTTTAAAAATCGAGCAAAAAACATTAGAAGAAGTATTCAAAGAATTAACAAAATAAAATGCCAACGAACTTTATCGAAGAATTAACATGGAGAGGGATGATTCACGACATCATGCCTGGAACGGAAGAAGAACTTTTAAAACAGCGTTCAAGCGGTTACATTGGCTTCGATCCAACAGCTGATTCCTTACACGTTGGACATTTGGTGCAAATCATGACGTTGGTTCATTTTCAGCGCGCGGGACACAAACCGTTTGCGTTAGTTGGTGGTGCAACAGGAATGGTGGGCGATCCTTCAGGGAAATCGCAAGAGCGTAATTTATTGGATGCTGAAACTTTGAATCACAATGTGGCGTGTGTGAAATCGCAATTGGAAAAATTCTTGGATTTTTCAGGTGAAAATGCAGCTGAAATGGTGAACAATTACGATTGGTTTCAGAACATGAGCTTTTTGGATTTCATTCGCGACGTTGGAAAACACATCACTGTAAATTACATGTTATCAAAAGATTCAGTAAAAAAACGCTTGGAAACAGGAATGTCTTTTACTGAATTCTCCTACCAATTGGTGCAAGGTTACGACTTTTACCATTTGAATCTTCACCACAATTGTATCGTTCAAATGGGCGGTTCAGACCAGTGGGGAAATATCGTTACAGGAACAGAATTGATTCGCAGAAAATCAGGAGGAGAAGCGTATGCCGTAACCACACCTTTGATTAAAAAAGCAGACGGAACGAAGTTCGGAAAAACAGAAGGTGGAAGCGTTTGGCTGGATCCTGAAAAAACGAGTCCGTACCAATTTTACCAATTTTGGTTGAATTCAAGCGATGCAGACTCCGTAAATTACATCCGTATTTTTACGTTACGTTCGAAAGAAGAAATTGAAGCATTGGAAACTGAACACAACGAAGCACCGCATTTGCGTCTTCTACAAAAAGCGATTGCAGAAGACATTACAACACGTGTTCACGGAGCAGAAGCATTGCATGCAGCGATTGCAGCAAGTAATATTTTGTTTGGAAAATCCACTTCTGACGATTTAAAATCCTTGAGCGAGAAAGACTTTTTCAGCGTGTTTGAAGGCGTTCCTCAAGCGACCATTTCACGTGAAGAATTCGGTGACGGAATCAGCATCGTGGAAGCAATGGCTGCAAAAACAAATTTCTTGGCATCTAATGGAGAAGCAAGACGCGAATTGAAAGCAAACGCTATTGCAGTCAACAAAGAAAAAGTTACTGAAAGCTTCGTTATAACTGCGGAGCACTTAATCAATAACAAATACGTTTTGCTCGGAAAAGGCAAGAAGAACAATTATATTTTGGTGGTGGAGTAAGTTGCACAGGATTTGGAAAAACTGAGTAAGTTGCGCAGGATTTGGAAATCCTGCGCAACTTACTCAGTTTTAAACTATTTTCAAGCGCTCAATTACCTCTTCAAGCTGATTCAAAAGCGGACTTTCACCATCATTTAAAATTTGTAAAGACGTCATTTTGCGTTTTTCATTATCATTCATTTGATTATTCATCCGCGCTAAAACTTCCTCTTTGGTGATAATATCTCTTTTTAAAACACGTTTCAAACGTAATTCTTCAGGTGCATAAACTAAAATTGTAGCATCGAAATTGCGATAAGCACCCGTTTCAAAAAGAATGGCAGCTTCATTAAAAATTAAATCACTTGATTGCGCTTTTGCCCAATCTTCAAAATCTTGTCGTACAATTGGATGAATTAACTGATTGACTTTCAATCGGAGTTCGTCATTCGAGAAAATTGCAGTTGCAAGCACTTTTTTGTCTAATTCGCCACCGAAGTAAACATTTTCACCTACGAGGTCAATCAATCCCTGACGAATTCTAGAATGAGCGTTTGTCAATTCTTTTGAGCGAACATCTGAATAGTAAACAGGATAACCCATTCGCTCGATGATCGTCGCAATAAATGATTTCCCTGAGCCGATTCCTCCTGTGATTCCGATTCTCTTCATTGGAACGAAGTTAATTCAATTAAAAATACGCTTTCAAAATTTCTTCAAAAATGCTTCTAATTCCCAAGCAGGGACAAAATAAATTCCATCTTTTTCTTCATAAGGTAATTCATCCATTGTGACAATTAACTTAGGATTGTTGTTTTTAAGTGAAATTAAATTTCCAAACTCACGATTGTAAGTTTCTTCATTTTCTAGTGTGTAAGCAACTTGAACAAACAAGATTGAATTATTTCTTGTTACTACAAAGTCAATTTCTTTATTGCGCATAGCACCCACTTGAACCTTAAAGTTTGATTTCAAGAAATCCAAATAGATACTATTTTCCAAAAGATTCCCAAAACTTGGAGGGGCTGTACCAAATAAATAATTCCTAAAAGCTAAATCGTTCAAGTAATATTTAACAGTTCCGCTCAGTAATTCTTTGCCTTTAATGTCATAGCGTTCACACTTATGAATGACGAAAGTCTGGTTCAGATAATTCAAATAATTTGCAAGTGTTTCGTAATTCGTTTTTCTTTTTTTACTCTCAAAATAATTCATCAAGTTGTTAACCGAAAACAAATTTGAAACGTTATTTACAACATAGTTAAAGATGTCTAAAAGTAAAGCTGTGTCTTTGATTGAAAAACGCTGAACAATATCACGAAGAATTATCGTATCCTTTAAAGAAGAAACATAATGATTTTTACTTTCGTCAGTTGGTAAATGAAATAATTCTGGTAAAGCACCTTCCTTCATAAAACGGGAATAGTTTTTCCTTGATTTCTCTTTTTTCTGAAACGAACAATACTCCTCAAAACGAAACGGTAAGATTTCAAATTTTACGTATCTTCCAGACAATAAGCTTGCTAACTCACCTGAAAGCAATTCTGAGTTCGAACCTGTTATAAATAAATCGATTGCTAATGTGAAATCTTGGGATAAAGAATTTACAATTCGTTCCCAGTCTTCGATTTGTTGAATTTCGTCGATAAAAACATACAATCGTCCTTCGATTTTAAAATGAATTAAGTAATCTTGAATAAGTGCGTTTAAATCCTGATAGTTTTCAAGAAAATCAAAATCCGTAAATTCCTTGTTAATATATAAGGTGTTTTGTGAAGACACCCCTGTATTTATCAAGTGTTGAATGTATTGTCGAAGCACATAACTTTTCCCAACACGCCTTTGCCCAACCAACACTTTAACAAGCCTAGAGTCTTTAAATTGAAGTAATTGATCTAAATAATTTTGACGTACAAATCCTGTTTTTATGGTTTGATTCCAAAAATTATACTTTGCTATTTTGTTGAAATTTTCAGTCATAATATATTGATTCGACAAATTTACTATATTTTCTGATAGAACATAATATTTTGTAATTTTTGCAATATTTTTAAGTACATCTGAAAATTTTGCACAAAAGACAATAAATTCAAGTGAGAAAAGCGGCTAGTATTTTAAAATTAATAGATCGTAGAATCCTAAAATTAGTAGGTTATTAATTTAAGTCGCCCTTTTTATTATACATTTTTAAGAATTTAAAATGCTAATTTCGCACAATGAATCAAAAAGAGTGGTTTGCGGAATGGTTTGACACGAGTTATTATCACCAGTTGTATCAAAACCGCAATGAAGAAGAAGCTGCTTTGTTTATTTCGAACTTATTGCAATTTCTGAATTTACCAAAATCTTACAACTTATTGGATTTAGCTTGCGGAAAAGGTCGTCATTCAGTGACCTTAAATTCCTTTGGTTACGAAGTTTTAGGTGTTGACTTGGCAGCGAATAGCATTCAAGAAGCTTCCAAATTTCAAAATGAATCGCTTTCATTTGCTACACACGACATGCGCGAAGTGATTGAAGACAAAACGTTTGATGCGATTTTTAATCTTTTTACAAGTTTTGGTTATTTCGACCATGAAAGTGAAAATGAAAAAGTGTGTGCCTCAATCGCAAAAATGCTTGCTCCAAAAGGAAAATTAATCATTGATTTTATGAATGCGGAGAAAGTGATTCAACAATTAGTGGCGGAAGAAGTTAAACAAGTTGGAGACTTGGCATTTAATCTAGAGCGACGTTATGACGGAAAACACATCTACAAAGACATTCGTTTTCAAGATAATGGACAAGATTTTCATTTCACTGAACGTGTTCAAGCTTTGAAACTTGCCGATTTTACACGTTTATTGCAAACTGATTTTAACATACTAGCAACTTTCGGGACTTTTGATTTACAAGCTTATTCTCCAACAACCTCCGATCGATTAATCATTATAGCAGAGCGAAAAATATGAATTTAAGTACGGTATTTATTGGATTATTCGTTTCTGTAATCATTGGTGGAGTTGTGGTTAATTACCTTCACGCTACGAATAAAAATCAGTTCATTAAACTTGCATTGGCGTTTAGTGGCGGTTTTTTGTTGGCCATTATTTTTCAGCATCTACTTCCTGATTTATACCACGAAGGCGCGGGAGCTATTGGGGTTTATATTCTAATTGGTTTTCTGGTTCAGTTAATTTTAGAATATTTTTCTGGCGGAATTGAACACGGTCACGTTCACGTGCATCAAGGTCAGCCTTTGCCTTGGGCCTTGTTTATTTCACTTTCTGTGCATTCTGTCATCGAAGGAATTCCGTTGGGAAATCAATATATGGGCATTGTTTCTGACCACGGTCATGCACACGGTTCACTTTTTTGGGGAATCATTTTCCATCAAATTCCAGTTTCAATCGCACTTATGACTTTGTTAATGAGCACCAAACTTTCAACACTTCAATCGTGGTTGGTTTTAATCGCTTTTGGAATTATGACACCACTTGGAGTATTGCTTGGATTTGCCGTTTCTCCTGAGCAATTAGGAATTGATGTTCACGTAATTTTAGCAATTGTTGTCGGAATGTTCTTACATATTTCAACAACTATCATTTTTGAAACCACTGAAAACCATAAATTTAACTTGCTGAAATTGGTAAGTATTGTTTTCGGTTGTGGCTTGGCGATGGTGATGTATTGAGGAAGAACAGTAAAAAAACATCTTGATTTTCAGTGTTTTGTAACAAAGTAAGGGCAATTTTTTCACTTTCTTGTCACAAAGTAAGGGTAAATTTATTTTTAGGGTTGAAAAAACAAGCTTTTTTAGATTCCTCACGTTGTTCGGAAGGATTCTTGCGGTGGGGTAAATAGTCGAAAATGCTACGCATTTTCGCAAACCTCCCATGACAGCAGTCTTTCCGAACGGAGTGAGGAATCTTTTGAAAATCAATAATCATTCTCCGCGACAGACTCAACACTTAAATAGTGTCATTGTTTCTAAAAAGTAATCCTTTTAACTCCATTATCTCTGTGTCTCTGTGGTAAAAAAGCGCAGAATTCCTTTTTTTTTCAAGATGAGAAACAAACTAAACCCACTTGTTTTTTTGTCTCTCTTTTAACGCTAGGATTGAATTTTATACTATGATTCTACTTCTTTTTTTCTTATTTTTGCACCCCTAAAAAAATTAAAAAATGGCCAAAATCAGAAAACAAGACGCACTGGATTATCACTCCTCGGGAAAACCAGGAAAGATTGAGGTTGTTCCAACAAAACCGTATGCCTCTCAGCGTGATTTGTCTTTGGCCTATTCACCGGGCGTTGCAGAACCTTGCTTAAAAATTGCTGAAAACAAAGACGACGTTTACAAATACACTGCTAAAGCAAATTTAGTAGCCGTAATTTCAAACGGAACAGCAGTTCTTGGGTTAGGAGACATTGGACCTGAGGCTTCAAAACCAGTGATGGAAGGAAAAGGTCTTTTGTTTAAGATTTTTGCCGACATAGATGTTTTTGATATTGAGTTAGATGCAAAAGACCCTGAATTGTTTATTCAAACGGTGAAAGCAATGGCGCCAACTTTCGGAGGAATAAATTTAGAAGATATTAAAGCTCCTGAGGCGTTTGAAATTGAACGTCGCTTGAAAGAAGAATTGGATATTCCGATTATGCACGACGATCAGCATGGAACAGCAATTATTTCTTCTGCTGCACTTTTAAATGCTTTGGAATTAGCCAATAAAAAAATTGATGAGGTAAAAATCGTTGTTTCCGGTGCGGGACCATCGGCTTTAGCTTGTGCGAAATTATACAATGCTATTGGTGCCAAATTGGAAAATATATTTATGTATGATTCCAAAGGTTTGATTTGTCAAAGCAGAAAAGATTTGGATCCAATGAAGCAGCTTTTTGCCAATCATACGTGCGATCTTTCTTTTGAAGATGCGTTTAATAATGCAGATGTTTTCTTGGGACTTTCAAGAGCGGGATTGGTTTCGAAAGAGATGATAGCTGCTATGGCGAACGATCCAATTGTTTTTGCATTAGCGAATCCCGAACCTGAAATTTCTTATAAAGATGCAACATCTGTTCGTAAAGATATTATTTTAGCAACAGGACGCTCTGATCATCCTAATCAAGTAAATAATGTATTGGGATTCCCTTACATTTTTAGAGGTGCTTTAGACGTTCGTGCTACCTCAATTAATGAAGAAATGAAACTCGCAGCTGTGAAAGCAATTGCTTCATTAGCTAAAGAAACGATTCCCGAAGAAGTTATCGCTGCCTATGGTGAAAAGAACATTTCTTTCGGTCGCGAACAACTGATACCAAAACCATTAGATCCACGCTTGATTTATTATGTTGCACCAGCAGTAGCAAAAGCAGCGATGGACTCGGGTGTGGCGAAAAATCCAATTTTAGATTGGGAAGAATATGAAAACCAACTGAAAAGTAGATTAGGATTAAATAATAAATTGGTGCGAAATATCACTTCTAAAGCGCAACGCAATCCGAAAACGGTTGTATTCGCTGAAGCTGATAATGTAAAAATCCTAAAAGCAGCACAATTAGCTTACGATGAAGGGGTTGCGATTCCAATTTTATTGGGTAAGAAAACGAAAATTCTTAAATTGATTGAAGAATACGCTATTGAATTACCAGAAGAAGTGGCAATTATCGACCCTAAGTTGGAGGAAGAAGAAAGAAGAAGAATTTCATACGGTAAAGCATTTTTTGAGAAACGTAAACGCAAAGGAATCACGGAATTTGAAGCTATTCAATTGATGCGAGAGCGCAATTATTTTGGCTCGATGATGGTAGATTTAGGTGATGCTGATGCAATGATTACTGGTTTAACACGTAGTTATCGTTCATCGGTTCGCCCAATTATTCAAACTATTGGTTTGGAAAAAGAGGTAAATACCGTTTCTGGACTTTACATTTTGAATACGAAAAGAGGACCGATGTTCTTGGCAGATACAACGATAAACTTAAATCCAACAGCAGAACAAATTGCCGAAATCACAAATAACGTGGCAAAAATTATTCGCAAGTTACAAGTGATTCCAAAAATTGCCTTATTGAGTTATTCAAATTTTGGTTCTTCGCCAGGCCCCGATTCAGAGAAAATGGGTAAAGCAGTTCGAATTTTACACGAAAAATATCCAACACTGATTGTCGATGGTGAAGTCCAAGCAAATTTCGCATTAGATAGTGATTTAATGAATGAAAAATTTTCTTTCTCTCATTTGGCAAATAAACAAGTAAACACATTGATTTTTCCGAATTTATCTTCTGGAAATATTTCTTATAAATTACTACAACAAATGACTGACAGCGATGCAATAGGGCCAATTCTCGTAGGTTTGAAAAAATCTATTCACGTATTGCAACTAGGTTCAACGGTGCGAGAAATCACGAATATGGTAAAAATTGCAGTTATTGACGCTCAAAATAAATAAAGCTTATGATTGGTTCACTGAACGGCAGATTAATTGAAAAATATCCTACTGAACTACTAATTGAATGTGGTGGAGTTGGGTATGAAGTAAAAATTTCACTATTCACATTTTCGCAATTATCTGAAAATGAGTCTATAAAAATTTACACGAAATTAATCGTTCGTGAAGATGCCCATTTACTGTATGGATTCTACACGAAAGATGAACGCGAAATGTTTAACTTTTTAATCAGCGTTTCAGGAATTGGACCAAATACTGCTTTGATAATGCTTTCCTCGCTTTCACCGGAAGAAATTGCCAATGCAATCCAAACAGAAGATGTGTCAACGATTCAAAAAGTGAAAGGAATTGGAGCAAAAACAGCTCAAAGAGTAATTATCGACTTGAAAGGGAAAGTGTTAAAATTCAGTGGAGATACTGAAATTAACAATTCTAAAAACAATACAAATAGATTTGATGCGTTAACTGCATTAGTTTCGCTCGGATTTGATAAAAAATCAGCTGAAAAAGTATTGGATAGAATCGATTCAGGAAGCGAAACTGTTGAACAACTCATAAAAGGCGCATTAAAGCTGTTGTAAAAGTTGAATGAAAACGAAAAGAATTGATAATTTGAGATTTATAAGTGCTTTAGCATCAGCTTTTTTACTGGTCTTAATGTTCACAATGGAGGCTTATGGACAAACGGGTCCAGAACTTCCTTTTCCGATTATTAACCCGATGAATCCCTATCAAAACTTACCTCAAAGTTTTGATTTAGGGGATCCAACATCTTTGCAACAAAAAATTACCTACGACCCAATTACAGGAAATTACATCTTTACGGAAACATTAGGTAATGGGATTTTATACCGACCACCGTCGATGATGACTTTGGATGAATATTTAAAATACGAAGAAAAAAAATCTCAAACCTTAGATTGGCAAGAAATAATTGAAGAAGAAACAGCTGAAAATAGGACATTTGAATTACCAATTAAAATTGGAAGTAAGGTTTTTGAAAACTTCTTCGGATCTGACGAAATCAAAATTATTCCAGGTGGAAATCTAGAACTTTCGCTTGGTGCAACTTCTTCCCGTTACGATAACCCAATGTTACCAATGCGTCAACGTCGAGTTACACGTTTCGATTTCAACCAAAATATCAACTTGGATGTCACGGGTCAAATCGGGACAAAACTGAAGTTGAATATGAAGTATAATACTGGTGCGACCTTCGATTTTGAAAATATCTCGAAATTGGAACACACTGGAAATGAAGATCAAATCCTTCAGAAAATTGCGCTTGGTAACGTAGCTTTAGATTTACCGACCACTTTAATTCAAGGTTCACAAACCCTTTTTGGTGCGAAAACAACTTTGAAGTTTGGTCGTGCTACAGTTGACTTAATTGCTGCTTCATCGAAAGGGAAAAGAACAGAAATCAACATTACAGGAAAAGCACAAATTCAAAAATTTGAGTTAAGTGCTGATAATTACGAGGCGAATCGTCACTATTTCTTAAATATGTATCACCAACAGCATTACGACACAGCGATGTCAACACTGCCTGTAGTGAGTTCAACAACATTTATTACACGAATTGAAGTTTGGGTTACGAATAGAACATCTGTTACTGAAAACACACGTAACGTTTTAGCTTTTGCCGATTTAGGTGAATCGAAACCTGAAAACTGGGAAGGAAATCCTGGAAATGCCTCAGCAAATGAAATTCCTGATAACGATGCGAATGGTTTATATGAATGGGCAGCTAATCAACCTTTAGTGCGTGGGTTTTCGAACTCAGTAACTGTTTTAGCTTCTCAAGTAAACGCACCAGGTCCTTTTAACCAAGCAGTTGAATACGAGAAAGTTGAAAATGCACGCAAACTTGCAGAAAGTGAGTTTTCTTACAACTCTTTACTTGGATATATTTCATTAAACACTTCTTTGAATAATGATGAAGTTCTTGCTGTTGCCTATGAATATACTTACAGGGGTGAAACTTACCAAATTGGTGAATTTTCAACAGATGGAGCTAGTGGACAAGAAGCTTTAATCTTAAAGTTACTTAAACCAACAATTACAAGTCCTAAAAACAAAGTTTGGGATTTGATGATGAAAAACGTTTATTCAATTGGTGCTTTCCAAGTAGATCAAACAGGATTTAAAATTGACATCCTTTACAACAACCCTGAAACGTCTGTTCCTGCGCCTTTCGTTCCTTTAGATGGTGTTGATGGAAAACAGATTGTTACTTTGTTAGATATGGACAAAATCAATCAAAACAACCAACCTTTTGCAGATGGTGTTTTTGATTTTGCTCCTTTCAACCAAATTGCTAACAAAATAGACAACGGGGGAACAATCAACAAGAAAAACGGACGTATTTATTTCTCAACGGTTGAACCTTTCGGAAAAACGTTAGCAGATAAATTACAAGATGCTGGTATATCTCCAGTTATCATTAACAAAGTTGCCTTCACCGAATTATACGATTCAACTAAAACAGCAGCACAACAAATTCCGAGTAAAAACAGATTTGTATTTAAAGGTGAATATCAATCTTCAATTAGCTCAAATATTCCATTAAATGTGATGAACGTTCCACAAGGTGCAGTAAGTGTTACAGCAGGAGGAATCAAATTAATTGAAGGTCAAGATTATACCATTGATTATGCTTCAAGTTCTGTGAGAATCTTAAACACAGGAATTCTAGAATCAAATACACCTATTAAAATTTCGATAGAAAGTAATTCTGTTTTTGGATTCCAAGCGCGGTCAATGATTGGAGGTCACTACGCTTATCGTTTCAATGAAAACATTAAGCTTGGGGCAACTTGGGTGAGAATGATGGAACGTCCAGTTACTCAAAAAGTAGATTTTGGAAGCGAACCATTCAAAAACAACGTAATCGGTGCTGATTTTGCCATTCGTACTGATGTTCCATTCTTGACGAAATTAGTAGATATGCTTCCAGTTATTTCTACGAATCAAATGTCAACATTCTCATTTACGGGGGAAGTGGCGCATTTAATTCCAGGGCAACCAAGAGCAATAAATAAAGAAGGAACTTCGTACATCGACGATTTTGAAGCAAGTCAAAGTGCGATTGATTTAAAAAGTGTTACCGCTTGGAGATTGGCGTCAATTCCACAAGGTCAACCAAACTTATTTCCTGAGGCAACAAAAAAAGATTTAAGCGCTGGTTTCAAACGTTCAAAATTAGCTTGGTACACGATTGATCCTTTATTCTATCAAAGCAATCAATTGACACCTCAGCACATTAAGCAAAATCCGCAAATGTTGTATGATAGTAGAATGCGTTTGGTAAATCAAATCGACATTTTCCCGAATCTTCAACAACAATATGGTTCCATTCCAAACGTTGCTGTTTTAGATTTAGCTTACTATCCAAAGGAAAGAGGTTATTATAATTACGATACAACCAATACTGTTGATACTTCGGGGCTTTTCATCAATCCAGAAAATCGTTGGGGAGGAATTATGCGCGCTTTGACAACGAACGATTTCGAGATGGCAAATATTGAATTCATTCAATTTTGGGTGCTTGATCCATTCAATACAGATGCAGAAGCGGTAAATCCAAACTCGCCTCATACAGGAGGAGATTTATACTTCAACTTAGGTAATATTTCCGAAGATATTCTTCCAGATTCTCGTAAAAGCTTTGAAAATGGCTTACCACCAGATTCGAATTCAACGCTCTCAAATAACGTTGATACAACTTTTTGGTCTAGAATTTCAACTCAACAAATTGTTGTAAATGCATTTGATAACGATGAAGCCGCACGATTAAATCAAGATGTTGGTTTAGATGGTTGGAAAAGTGAAGATGAACGTATTGCTTATCAAAACTTTGTGAATTGGGTACAAGGAAACTCAGTTTTAAATCAAGCTACTAAAGATAAAATGGTTGCCGATCCTTCAAATGATGATTATACCTACTATTTGGATGACCGTTACGACCAAGCAACTTTAGATATTTTAAAACGATACAAAAAGTTCAATGGTATGGAGGGGAATTCTCCAACAACTAATATTTCAAATAGCTTAAATGCCGATGGTTATCCAACGCAAGCAACAAATGCTCCAGATATTGAAGATATCAATGGTGACAATAACTTATCTGAAAGTGAAAGTTATTTCCAATACCGAGTAAGTTTACGACCAAACGATTTGCAAACTGTGGGTCAGAATTATATTACAAATACACAGGTTTATCAAAACGGAACAAAAACAGAAACATGGTATCAATTCAAAATTCCAATTAAAGATTTTGAGAAACGTGTAAATGGAATTCAAGACTTTAGATCTATCCGATTTATGCGAATGTTTATGAAAAACTTCGATGAAGAAGTGGTTTTACGTTTTGCTAGATTAGAATTGATTCGTGGGGAATGGAGACGTTATTACGACGATTTAACACAACCAGGATTGAGTGTTCAAACTGATCCAAACTTAACATCATTTAATATTGCAGCGGTAAACATCGAGGAGAATGCACAACGTTTACCTGTAAATTATGTGGTTCCACCTGGAATTGTTCGTGAGGTAGACCCTTCGCAAGTTTATCAACGACAGATGAATGAGCAATCTTTATCCTTAGAAGTATGTAATTTACAAGATGGTGATGCAAGAGCAGCCTACAGAAATGTTCAATTCGACGTTAGAACTTACAAGAAAATGAAAATGTTTGTTCACGCTGAAGGTGTCAATCAAAATCAATTAAAAGATAAAGATCTCACATTATTCGTTCGCTTAGGTACAGATTACGTTGAAAATTATTATGAATACGAATTACCTTTAGACGCAACAGATTGGGGAACAACACTTCCTGAAGGTATTTGGCCAGAATCTAATAATGTCGAAATTATCTTTGATGATTTACTTGACTTGAAAAAGGAACGAAACAAAAAGATTGAAGATGGAATTACTGGTGTCTCTTACGTTGTTGAGTATGCTAAAACAGATCCGCAAAACAATCAACGCAAACTAAAGGTCAAAGGAAGTCCGAACTTACAAGGTATGCGGACGATTATGGTCGGAGTGCGTAATCCTTTGAAAAATGACCCAGATAATATTTGGCAACCCGACAATGGTGATGCGGAATGTGCAATTGTTTGGATTAATGAAATGCGCTTGACAGATTTCGTGAGTGAAGGAGGTTCGGCAGCTATTGGTCAAATGCAATTACAATTAGCTGATTTCGCAACGGTTTCCGCTTCTGGAAATTATTCAGGAATCAACTGGGGAAGTGTAGAAAGCCGCGTGCAAGACCGTCAACGTAATGAGCGAATTGGAGTAGATATGAATTCTACGGTTCAATTGGGACAATTTTTCGGAAAACAAGCGCGTGTTTCATTACCATTTTTCTATGGATATTCATTGGGGATTATCAATCCGGAATACGATCCATTTAATCCAGATGTTAAACTAGCAGATTACGATCCGGCAACTAGAAAAGAGCGTGCGAAATTAGGTCAAGATTTCACCTCAAGAAAATCGTTCAACTTCACTAATGTTAGAAAAGAAGCTAAAGCTGGAGCAAAACCACATTTCTATCGTATTTCAAACTGGTCGGCAACGTATGCGTATGCTGAAAATCTGAGACGCGATTTCAATATCACTGAAGATTTAACAAAAACGTGGACAGGCGCATTGAATTACAATTACACGTTCCCTGGAAAAGCAATTGAACCATTCAAAAAAATCAAAGCAATCGAAAAATCAAAATGGTTGCAATTGGTTCGTGAGTTTAATTTATTCCTGATGCCTAAAAACATCTCATTCACCAATGATTATTCACGTATCTACAATCAAAGACAGGTTAGAAATATCATCGTTCCAGATTATCAATTTGATGCTATTTTCTTAAAGCGTTTTGATTGGAATCGAAATTATCAAATTGGATATGACTTAACTAAGAATATCAAGACCACCTTTACAGCAACGAATAAATCCATTTTTGAGGAAGGAAATCACGGGGTTGATCGCATAAATAACCCTGAAGGATATCGCGAATTTTTGGATACCCTAAATTCTCAAATTAAATCTTTTGGAAAAACGATGGAATATAACCAAAGTTATAGCTTGAGTTATAACATTCCTTTCGATAAATTCCCTTTAACCAATTGGATTTCTGCTAATGCTAAATATTCTGGCACTTACAACTGGCAACGATCTCCGCTTGGTCAAACTGCTTTTGGAAACACAATTCAAAATAGTAGAACGATCAATATGACAGGTCAAGCGAATTTTGTTACGCTTTATAACAAAATCCCATACTTCAAAAAAGTTCTTGGTGATGGAAAAGGAAGAGCTGTAACTGCTAAGATCAATGGTGACGGTAAGCCAAGCCAACCTACTAAACCAGCACCTCCAAAACCAAAAGAGGAATTCAAGCCCTGGAAGCCAGTTGAAGAAATGACTCCAAAAGAATTAAAAAAATACGAACGCTTGAAAAAACGATTTGAAAAACGATTAGAGCGCGAAGAAAAACGCAAGGAAAAAGAAAAAGAAGAGGTTCAACCTGCAGCTGGATTAGGTGTTCGATTGTTAACGAGTGTTAGAAATGTATCCGCAACTTTTGCGCTTAATGATGGTACAATGTTACCAGGGTTTGGAGAAGAAACAAGTGTTCTAGGAATGAACGGAAACACCCTTGGTTTATCTCCTTTTACATTTGGAAAACAAGCATATAATATATTGGGAAGAGAAAATGGTTACAACGTTGCAACCCAATCTCGCGACAATAACTGGCTAGTTCAAAACGAAAATTTAAACAGACAATTCACTACGACACATTCAGCCAACCTAACCGGAAAAGCGACTTTAGAACCTTTCAAAGATTTGAATATCAACCTAAGTTTAACTCGAAATTATGGACGTAATTCTGGAGAATTCTACCGTTGGAATAGCATTAGTGAAGCTTTCGAAAGTCAAAGTAAATTTGAAACTGCGCGCTTAACTTATTCAACAATAACTTGGAATTCTGCTTTTGTAAAACAAGGACGTGAGTATCAATCGGGTGTGTTCTCAAATATGTTAGCAAACAGACAAACAGTTTCACAATTGATTGGTGCACAAAATCAAAACTCTTCTTCTTTACCAAGTGGTTATTACACTGGATATTCAGGGTCACAGCAGGATGTGGTAGTTGGAGCTTTCTTGACAGCTTACACAAACTCAAAAGTGAACGATAGAAATATCAACCCAATTAAAAATATTCCCTTACCAAACTGGAATATCAATTACAGTGGATTGACACAATTTGCATTCACTAAAAACTTTTTGAAGTCCTTCAAATTGAATCACGCTTACACTTCATCTGTTTCAGTTGATGGAATGCAAACGAACTTAAATTCAACAACAGACGCTTTAGGTTTTGCAAATTCAGTGGATATCAACAATAATTACATCTCGCCTTTGCAAGTTCAAAATGTTCGTATTTCTGAAAAATTTGCTCCGTTAATTGGAATTTTAGCAACTTGGAAAATCTTTGGTAAAACATTGACAACAAATTTCGAATACAAGAAAAGTCGTGATGCAACCCTTTCATTGAACAATAATCAAGTAACTGAAAATTTGGGTGAAGAAATTACGTTTGGAACAGTATTAGTAGTACCAAAATTGAAATTACCAATTGATGGAATTAAACAAAATGATTTAATTATTAACCTGAACTTTAGTTACCGAGATAATTTAACCGTGATACGTAAAGTGGTTGAGAGCACAAATCAAGCAACTGCTGGTCAACAATCGATTTCATTTAAATTGGATGCGAATTATAAATTAACAGACCACTTAACTGCAATTTTCTATTACGATCAATCGTTGAATATTCCTAAAGTTCAAACAAGTTATGTTACCGGTTCAATGAAAACAGGTATCACAATTCGCTTTGACTTGAACGCTTTGAAACAATAATGAAACCTGAAATTAGAGTTGCTAAACGAGGGGACGAACAAGCTATATTTGAGCTAATTTGTGAACTTGCTTTGTATGAAAAAGCTCCTGAACAAGTGACCAATACCTCCGTACAATTAGCAATCGATTTATTTGAGGAAAAAATTTGTGATGCAATCGTAGCAACGCTTGAAGGTGAAATTATTGGCTTTGCCCTGTTTTATGTTTCTTATTCCACTTGGAAAGGTCGCTGTTTGTACTTAGAAGATTTTTATGTGAAGGAATCAAAGCGAAAATTAGGAATTGGTCAAGTGCTTTTTGAAGAAGTTGTTTCTATTGCAAAAGCCCAAAAAGTTAAGCGAATGGATTGGCAAGTTTTGGAATGGAACGAACCTGCCTTAAAATTTTATAGTAAAAACGAAGCAATCCTCGATGGAGAATGGATAAATGGTCGATTATTTTTTAATTGAGACTATTTTCTAAATGATTCAACATTCATCCGTTGAGTTTGCATTTGTTAATGTCCTAGTCAAGACCAAATATTGATATTCTCCTGACTTGTTTTTGTGCTTTTCGTTTAAAGGTGTATCTTTAGACATCCAAATATTATTCCATGAAAATTGTTTTACTTTCTTTTTTGATATTATTAAATATGTTTTCTTCAATTGCTCAATTAAATTCCTGGCAATCATTTACAGACTCCATCCCTACTCTATCATCTCCAAGAGCATGTGATTTGAATAATGATGGAGTAAAAGACATTATTATTGGCGGCGGAACAGATGGCGTTGCAAGCAATAATGGAATAATGGCTTTTAATGGGATTGATGGAACATTACTTTGGAAACGATCAAGTAGAAATGAAGTTTTTGGAAGTCCAATTTTTCAAGACATTACAAATGATGGCATTAAAGATGTTTTTATTTCAGGAAGACAAGCACAATTATTAGCCATTAATGGATCAAATGGGCAATTAATTTGGGATTATTTTCCCTATTCTGTCAACCCAGCAGATAGTGGACTTTATAATTTTTATAATCCTCAATTTATTCCAGATGTTAACAATGATGGAAAGCCTGATTTATTGGTAACTAATGGTGGAAATCATGCAGCACCCGACTGGGAAACAAATAGACCACCAGGACATTTAATGATTATTAATTCTATGAATGGTCAACTTATAGCAAAGGGAGTTGTGCCAGATAGTGCAGAAACGTATTGTTCTCCTTTGGTTGTTGATGTTCAAGGAAATGGAAATTTATGGATTTTATACGGTACTGGAGGTGAAACACTTGGAGGTTCATTCTGGGCTTGTCCATTGAACAATTTACTTCAATCTAATTCGCTAATGAATTCTATTCAGTTAGATACAGATTCTCATAAAGGATACATTGCTCCTGCAGCTGTTTCAAAAAACATGAACAATTCACATGATATCGTAATTCAGAGCTTTGGCGGGAAAATCAAAAAAATAAGAGGTGCAGACTTTCAACAAATTTGGTCGTATCAATTACCAAATTCAGAATCTAGTGCTGAACCTGTTTTGGGTAATTTCGTTGGGGGAGATAATGTTCCTGATGTCTTATCAATCATCTTTAAAGGAACTGCTCCTTCTTATACTGAATTCTATCAGGTTTTGATTAATGGAGTAACAGGAGCCGTAGAGTTTAAGGATAGCCTTGGGACTTTTACTTATCTATCTGCAAATGCGATAGATTTTGACAATAATGGTCGAGATGAAGGATTAGTTTCTGTGACTTATTATGAAAATGGATATTATAAGCATCGCCTTCAAAAAATTAATTTTATCAACGGAAATATCAGTCAAATTAGTTCAACAAAGTCGGGTGTTAACCTTGGATCAACACCTTTACTTACTGATTTAGATGGAGATAATTTAGTAGATTTAATCTATGTCGTAAAAAAAGACAGCTTAAATCCAGTTGGATGGAAAGGTATTTATGTTTACCGAGAGGAATTAAATATAAGCGTACCAAATTCAGGTATTGCGTGGGGTAGTTATTTAGGAACAGGCTCAGATGGAGTATATAATTTAGATCCTGTCAATTGTGGACAAGGGAGTGTAATTGCCTCGGCGAACGCAACTCCGCCATCGTGCAATGGACTTTCCAACGGTTCAGTTTCTCTCACTCCAATTGCTGGTTCTGGACCATACACCTATCTTTGGACAACTAATAGTAACAATTCTTCTGTTACAAATCTTTCAGCCGGAACCTATTCTGTTATAGTTACTAATGCAAACGGTTGCTATGAAACTAGAACATTCAATTTAAATAATCCATATACTATAAGTTTTGGTGGTATTGCTTCGCCTACTTGTTTAAACGGTGGAAATGGAACTGCAACAGTTGGATCATCTGGCTGCCAATGTCAATTTAGCACCTGTACTTTTTTATGGGACAATGGAATCACTACAAAACCAAACAATACACTTACTAGTGGTTGGCATTCAGTGACAATTAATCATCCAGATGGTTGTATAGTCACAGATTCCGTTTATGTTCCATCGGCTCTTGCAATTATTACAGACACGAACATTATTCAGAACAATTGTTTTGGAGCGAATCAAGGTTCTATTGAACTTGTTCCTTCTAATTACCCTCCTACCGTTTACAATTGGTCTAATGGTTCAACAACAGCTTTAAATGATAGTTTATTAGCTTCAACTTATTCAGTTATTGTCTCTGACGCTCGTGGTTGTTTAGATACATTAGAATTTGTAATTACTGAACCTAGCCAAATACTGGTTTCCTCACAAGTACAAAATATTTTATGTAACGGAAATGCAACAGGTCAAATTCAACTCCAAGCGCAAGGAGGAAATGGCGGATATGAATTTTGGATAAATGACGCAATAGGAAGTTCCGTAAATTCTAATTTAGTTGCTGGAATTTATTATACACATGCATCAGATGCATTAGGTTGTTTATCTGCAACAGAAATAATATCGATTACACAACCAAGTTCATTAAGTCTAAATTTAAGCTCAACAAATGAAATAATTGGATTGGACGGGACAGCAACTGCATCGGTTAACGGGGGAACAGCTCCTTATACTTACTTGTGGAATGACCCAAATTCGCAACCTGAGAGTATCGCTGTTTACTTGAATAGCGGTTGGTATACAGTAGTTGTTACTGATGCAAATAATTGTCAGATTTCAGATTCTGTTTTTGTAGATGTAACTACCGATTTAACAGAAAATCAAGCAAATACATTTTTGATTTACCCTAATCCTGCAAAAGAAAACATTCAAATAGTTGGTGATGGAAAATTGATTCGAATTAGAGATACTCACGGAAAATTAATTAAAGAAATGTCTTTTTCTAACCTTGTAAATATTCAAAATCTTTCTTCAGGAATTTACACGGTAGAGATTGAAACAGAAACTAACTTCGTTAAATTCTTGAAATTTTCTAAGGTTGAATAACTTGTTTCATTTGAGTTTCTTTATTAAATAACAAAAGGTGCTTTTGTAATTCAAATGAAAAATAAATTGTGTATTCGCAATCGTACCAGTAAAATACTTGAATTTTGAAAACTAAAGATTTATTCGAAGTGAGAACTATTTTGTGATTGATAGCGAACAATGATTGGCCTTGAATTTCATGGTTTTAGCTACTGAACTGAAATTGGTTTATTTTTAGGATTTCTGTAAGAACA
>CALPMC020000019.1 GCA_943324565.2 Chitinophaga pinensis
TACCCTGCGAAATTTGTCCATGAACTTTGCGAGTTTGTCCAGCTTACGTTCGTCAACTTCGTATTAAGTTGGTTTGGAGCAGTGGTGTATGGGTGTGTGCTCGGGTTGTCGTCAAATTTATGTTGGTAAACCACGGTCACACTCGGCGGCGTTGGAGCTGGCGGAGCGTAAGAAAGCGTCCTTCCATCGAGCTGTATCCCAAACGGGCTATAGTCTGCAGTGTTTCTTATAGGGGCGCGGCTGCTTGAAACTGAATAATAGGATTGTTTTTGAAGGAGCAAAAAAGTGGGATTTGGAGTGGTTAAAGTTAGTGTTTTCGATACATCGAAAGTCTTATTTTAAGTTTTTTGTGGGAGTAGCACTGTAAATTGATTTGTAAAATTGAAAAAGCAAAAATGGAAAGTAACATATTGATAACGATATTAAATACATTAAATTAAAATGAAAATAATATGAAATAGAAATCAATAACAATACCAAACTCAATATGAAAAAAATGAACTTATATTGCTTTTTTATTTTGTTTTTTTTTAAAATAAGCCATATTAAAAACACAGGTAAACCGAGTATAATTGAAAAAATAAAATAAAGAAAAAACAAAAAAAAGACCTTTTCAATTCCTGGTTTGTAGAATCCTTTGATATTTCCAATCAAGTAAAAACAAACAACAAAAGACATCGTTAATGAACCAAAAATTTGATTTAAAAACCATTTATATAATATGTTCATTTTTTAATATTTAGGACCTATATTATATTTTTCATGTTTGGAGGGGGGAGTTTCAAAATTTGTTCTTTCTTTGGTTTTTTTGAAATCTCTTAAATTTTTCATAATACCAATATTATCTTTTAAAAAGTCTCCTAAATTTTTATTTTTATTCATATCACCCATTTCTATATGTCCTAAATCTTCATTTAATTTATAATTTATTGACTTACCATTATTATAAGTTTCCTCACCCGCCAATCCACCTTGAACATAATCTCCTTCTGAATAAATGTGAATGTGTTTAGAAATACTTTTGTTCGTAGCAGGATCTTCAATACTTCCATCATTGTATGCAGGTGTTGCATATGTTATTAGCTGAACCTTTTGCCCAGTAAGTTTTTCAATCTGCTCTGCTGCTTGAATTCCTACATTTCCGCCATGACTATATCCTACTAGTGTAATTGGTTCATCTGGACTTATTTCTCCATTTGCAATTGCTGTTTTTCTGTATTCGTAAATATATTTTGCTAAAGTAGCAGCAGCTTTTTTTCGTTGTCCATACCTAGAATTAAGATAGTTACCTTTATTTCCCCATGAAAATCCTTTATCTGTTTTTGAATTACCTCCAATTCTCTCAAACTGTTTTATTGCGTCTGGATTAAACATGTATTTAGAAGTATTCATATCGGTTCCATTTAATAAGAAAACTTCTAAACCTTCAAGTTCAACGCCATCCATAACTCTATTCTCAGAGAAATTATAAGTCCCATTATGTGGATATTTTTTAAATAACGGATCCACGGCAAAAAACCTCCCAACCCTCGGATCGTGCATACGATACTTGTAATTCACAGAATTTCCAGAGCCCTTAATCTCATCATCCTTTTCTTGGTTTTGGAAGCCATAACGATAACTCTCCGCATAAACCTGCACCTCCTGCGTGTAGCCATTCAGCGTGAAATCATCAAGACGGAATGTCGCATTGTTGCCGTTTGAGCCACCAAAAAGTTTCAGGGTAACGGTTACAGAACCTGTCAAACCTGCAATTGTGTTCGCAACGTTGATGGTTCCTGTGCTTTGGAGCGTTGAGCCGCTTGAGACAAAAATACTTCCAGAACCCACTAAGATTCCGTTCACCAAAAGATGATAATTCGTGTAGCCTGTTGTGCTGGAGCGGTGGTAAAAACTGTAACTTTTAACATCCAACATAAAACCACTGTTCACCGTCAAGTTCAAGTAAAGTCTTGTTGTGTCTTGCGTTGCAGAATTGGTGGCAATTGCCTTTCCTGTGAACCCTGCGAAATTTGTCCACGAACTTTGCGAGTTTGTCCAGCTTACGTTCGTCAACTTCGTATTAAGTTGGTTTGGAGCAGTGGTGTATGGGTGTGTGCTCGGGTTGTCGTCAAATTTATGTTGGTAAACAATCGTCACACTCGGCGGAGCAGGAGCTGGTGGAGCGTAAGAAAGCGTCCTTCCATCGAGCTGTATCCCAAATGGGCTATAGTCTGCAGTGTTTCTTATAGGGGCGCAAACAGAAACAAAACTGTTGTATCGTATATCAGTACTCGGATTCATGAGTTTTGATTAGGGAATTTTGTAAAAAAAATGGTGTTTTTCTTATCACTTAAATTTCAATAAAAATGGACATACTTTACTTAAAAAATGTAATTTTAAAAAATTGATAATCAATAATTTAATTTATATATCTTTAATCAAAATCAATTAACCTAACGAAATAACCTAAAGAACAAATTACACAATGAAAGTAATTCTTTATTTTCATTTTAGGTAATTTTCGCAGAAACTTCAATGTTTACCCCTACCAAATTAGGGGTAAACACCTAATGGGTTTTATTATGAAAACAGCAAGAATTATTTGTAAAAAAACAGGTTCAAAGTAACTACTATTTTTAACACAATAAAATCAAAAAATGATTGAATGATAACTCAATTTTTTGGGTATACCTCTACCCTACTTTTAATTAATTTCGTTTCATCTTTTAATTAATTTCGTTTCATCAATAATTTAGTTTTCATTCCTAAAAGCATGCTGAAGTTTTGAGGATTAAGAACCTGGGAATAATTATGATTAATTGTTTAGTTCAACAACTCAACTATTCAAAGAAAGTATCAAAAATATATTTTTGAAAATACTTAATTGTTTTTTTGAAAATACTTATTGGTCTATTTAAAATTAAAGAAAAGCTATTTATGATCTAGAACTTTAAAAAGTTTAAATCTAAAGAAATATTTATAAATCTTGAGCCACAATTAATATCATTCTTAAACTATAAAAAGGCTATTACTGAAACAATTATCAAGCCATAGGATAGAAACAGAAACAAACTTGCTATAACTTATACAAGCAAAAGGATTCAATTATTTATTAAGTTTTTCATAAATGATTTCGCTGTTCAAAAATTATTTTTTTACACAAATAAATTCAAATAATAATCAACACTATTTAAACGATATTTGTATCAGCAAGTCGCTCAATATCCTCCCTCAATTGGTTCGATACAGCTGACCTTGAGCCCACGTTTTTAGAAGTCAATCCGTTGTAAATCAATAGATTGGCTTTTTTATTATCCCACAAAATCCCCACATTTGTTTAATTTGTTCCGAATTACCAAATAGAGAAACAACTTTGTTCAATTCGATCGCTCTTACTTTTTTCTTCAAAATACAAGTTCGTAGGAAACATCAAACTTATTATACGTTATTTTGTAGCTATATCGCTGTTCTGATAACGGTTTTTGAGGTTCAATAATTTTATATTGAAAGGGTTTTATAGAATATAATAATTGATTCATTATAACTTCCCACTCAATTTCTCCCTACTTAAAAATCGACCAATATCTAAAAGGTCGTTTCTGACTTGGTTTGCTTCTTTGAATTGGTGCAGTTTGGAAAGTTCATCCTTTAACTTTATTAGCTTGTTGTAATTTTCTCGTAACTTGAAATAGAAATCATCAATGGTTTCCTCATGTTGCTTGTAAGGTGTGTAGTAAATACTGATTTCATTGAGCAAGGATAAAAATAGATATCGGTCTTCAACAGTATGAATTTTTTCCTCAAAAATTTGTTGGTTTTCTTTGATTTCTATGGCTTTATTTTCCAATAGTTGTAGCAATTCTTTTTCCTCATCTCTCAAATCAGCTACCTTTTCATATTGTTGATTCCGAATACATAATTTCTTTTCGATTAGTATTGATGTAAGTTTCAATTTTAATTCAAGGATTTCTTTTTTTTCTTGTAAATAGTTCATTTTAATTTTTTTTAAATATTAATTATACGTGTTTTAGCTTTGCTGAATGTTATTTTTTAATTAGCTGTGATCAGATTAATTCTATGCAAATCAAATGGATTCCAATCCAATAATTCTACATAAAGCCCTATTCTTTCAATTCGATTTAGTAGCATTAAATCAGCAATGAGTTCTTCTTGTTCAATAAAAGTGTGATATAATTCTCGTATTTCATCATTTTGCATTGCGTACAAGTAACGAGCTACTTCTAATGTTAGAACTTCTTGGCACTCATTTTTTGAAATTGGAAAATCATCGTATTCGTTTGCTAAGTGTTCCTGCAATTTTTCTTCATGATAAAACAACGTCATAAACATCACTTCCCGAGAAGTAAATTTCCAACCCATTATGCGAATTGTCTCTTCGTTTTGATCTTGTAGAAAGTTCTTAAAGTAAGAGTCGTTTGTTAGTAGAAAAGTATCCATATTAATTGTTTTTTCTAGGAATATCCAACGCGTGGGGAACTGTCATCCATTTTGAATAGTCAACATTGTAGAAGTTAAAGTAGTCACCAGGAGCCTGCTTTTCAATTATATCGATACATCGAGTAACTGCAGGTAAAGCAGGAAATATTAAAGTGTAGGTATGAAACTCTCCTTTTTGTTTAAAATAGTGTTTTACAGGCGCAATTGGTATTCCGATAGCTTTAATTAATCGATATTTTGTAGTGGAACCTTTTGGTTGAATGTAAGCATCTCGTTCCATTTGAATCCAACCACCATTTGTATAAATCATTGAGGATCGAAAAATAAAATCAATCCGCGTATATTCATCTGTCACTTCAATGCTCTTCATTCTGTGATCCTGTTTGAAATCCATTCCATTTGGATTATACAATTTCATTGGTGTAACACTTTTCTCAGTGCTATCAACTTCAATAATTTTCTCAATTTCTGTTTCCATATTTTTAAATTTTCGACAAAGTAAAAATATAGGTACGTATTACACATACGGAGTCCAAAATAATTTATACATTTGTTCAAAATAATTAAATATGAACCTGAGTAAGAGTGCATTTAGAAGGTATAAGGTTATTGATGGTCTGCTTCGAAACACCATGAAACCTTTGCCACAAATGAAAGATATCATTGAAGCATGTCTTGAAAAATTAGATTTTGAACCTTCACCAGAAACCATTCAAAAAGATTTAGCAAACATGCGACTTCCCTATCCTGATGGTTTCGATGCTCCTATTAGTTATAATTTCAGTAAAAAAGGGTACGAATACACGGACCCAAATTATTCTTTGACTGGAATTGCGCTCAAACAAGAAGAAGTTGAAACGATTGCAGAGGCAGTGGATTTAATTCGAATAATTGGAGGTTCGCGTATTAGCGATCAATTCAATCATGCAGTGGAAAAATTACTTTCTGCAACCATTGAAAGTAGTCAAACCAAGGAACACAAAAGAACAATTCTACAAACAATGGTCCCTCCTATTTCGAGAGGATTCGAATATTTTGATTTATTCTACGAATCATGTAAAGACCTAACTCCCCTATCCATTTTACACTTTTCGTATAGTAAAAGAACATTTCTACACACCATAATTCATCCTTTTTTAATTAAAGAATTTGACAATCGTTGGTACGTGATTGGGTATTCAGAAACACATGGAGCTGTGCGCACATTTGGTTTAGACCGCATCAGTGAGCCCTTAAAACTAAAAAAGAAATATCATTTTACGGACTCAAGTGAAATTGACACTTATTTGACTGATGTCTATGATGTGTTCCCTATTCCAGAAGCACAAAAAGAAGTTGTTCAAATTTGGGCGAATCAGTTAACAACTCATTATTATCAAGCCTATCCTTTACATGAAAGTCAAAAAATAAATAAGAAAGAATCGGGTTCATCAGAAATAACTTTTGAACTGATTCCTTCACTTGAACTCGCTCGCCATTTTTTATCACAAGGAAATCAAGTACGAATTCTTTCCCCTAAATGGTTTAATCAATTTGCTAAAGATCTTAAAAATGAAAAATAAAACATATATAGTTCAACCTGTAATTAAGGACGCACAAAAAAGTAATCCAACTATATTGCGAATTCTATTGAGTGAACAATTTACACAAATAGATTTTGGCTATGCTGCTCCTTGGATGTATATCAAAGGTGGATGGATTGATATTGCACCGCAAACATATATTAGAAAAGTAGATTCAAAAGAGAAGTTTAAGTTAATCAACGCACTGAATATTCCTATTTCTCCAGAACGTCATGATTTTGAAACAAAATCAGATTGGAAGGTTTTCAGTTTATTTTTTGAACCGCTGCCTATAAAAGATTGCGTAATTGAGATTATAGAGAAAGAAAATCCCAATGCAAATAACTTCAATTATTATGGTATTTCACTTGAAAATGTGAAGGAAATTGAAGTGGTTTTTTGATTGATATTCAGTAATTTAAACTAGTTTATTAATGTAGAATTTTATATGAAAATTTCGATGTAAATAAAATAATTTTCACAACGTCAGTATTTTACGGTCTTGTGACTTTCTTTTGTGTTTTGAATTTAGTAAGACTCTAAAAACCAATAATTTTGAATGAAAATCAAGTTTAATTATACATTCAACACATTTATTGCAACGGTCAGTAATGTTAAGGCAAAACAAATAGCAATTAATTATGCTTCAGATAAATCAAATTTTCAAACGTTGGTAATTTCTAGTTCTTTAGGTAATGGTGCAACCCATTTAGCTTGGGCAATAGTAAACGAAATAACACAAAACGAAGAGTTAGAGAACTACTATTTTGTTTCTTTCGAAAGACTTATGATAGACATTTCGAAAAATGGAGAATTATCCAAGGAAATGTTAAACAGTAAATCAGTTGTGGTAATTGATAGTTATTTTAATAACGATGGTAAAAAATCAAACTATCTGATTTCAACACTTGAAGGGGTAAAAACGAAGGTAATAATTACCTGTAATAAAGAAACAAACATCCCAATTGAACATTTTCGCATCAACCTTACTTGTCCCAATAAAAACGATAGGACAACGATTATCGAGAAGATTTTAACTAAATTAAGTGTTGTCTTTAATCAAGAAATAATTGATTTTATCGTAGAAAAAGATTTTACAAGTGTTAGAATTCTTGAGGGCTTCGTAAGTACACTTTTGGCTAAATCACAACTAGAAAATGAAATAGTAGACATAAATTTTACTAAAAAAGTTTTTGAAGAAGTAAAATCAAAATTTAAAAAATAATATTTTTCATGAATTCTCACAAAAAAACAAAAAAACCAATTTAATAAAAATCCAATGGATAAAATAGTTGCAGTGCAAAGTTGAGTAAAAGTTAATTGAATTCATCAATTTAAAATATTTAAGTATTTTAATTGTTAAATTTTACTACTTTTGTGCGGGGTAAGTCTTTTACGACCAGCTCCCTCTTAATCCTCCAGGACGGGAACGTAGCAAAGGCCAGAGGTTGTAGCGGTGCGATAAGAGTAGCTTACCCTTCTTTTTTTTTACTAGAAAACTTGTTACTTTATCTTTCTGATTGTTTCAGTTTCAAAAATACTCTTGTTACTAAAGCGGAATATAGACTTGAAATCAAAAGAATTATTAAGTTACGATCACAAAATAATAGCTTTAAATTTTAGGAACTCGAGATATGATTTCATTTCCTAAACCTATTTTAATCAAAAAACTAAAAGACATTATGGATATTGGTAGTGTGTGTTTTCAATCTATTTCTTAAACTCTAAAGGTAAACGATTTATTTTCAGAAATATTACTTCAATTAAACATGTATCTAGTAATTTTTAAAGATGCTGCTATCCAAAAGATTTGCTAAGTAAATTTACACTGACCAAAAAAGAAAATTTAAACAAGACCTTGTTTAAACGGTTTCACTAATTGCAATTGGTCTTTTCTCAATTGTTAATTATCTTTTTTTATAAGAAAAAATATAGAAAGAAGGGCAAATCAAAAAATGAGATTGCGTTAATTCAATTTTTAACCTTTACTTTCGTTTAATGAATTTAATTAGATTCCTGTTATTTCCTTTTTCATTCATCTACCTAGGAATTACATCCACAAGAAACCTATTATACAAACTTGGAATTTTCAAAACCTCCATAATTCCAAAAAAATCAATATGTGTTGGGAATCTATCTGTTGGTGGAACTGGTAAAACGCCGCATGTAAGTTATTTGGCTGACTTTCTTTCTCAAACCGTCGAAACTGCGATTTTAAGTCGCGGTTACGGTAGAAAAACAACTGGCTTTTTGTGGGTAAAACCAAATAGCAAAGCATCGGACGTTGGCGACGAACCAATGTTTTATGTCAATCGTTTTAAAGAAAAAGTACATGTCGCTGTTTGTGAAAAACGAGCTATCGGTATTCAACAAATTCAAACTTTATTTCCAAAAAACGAATTGATAATTTTAGACGATGCCTTTCAACACAGAGCTGTAAAAGCGGGTTTGAACATTTTAATCACTGATTTCAGCAAACCTTTTTATGACGATTATCTGATGCCAGTTGGTTCGTTAAGAGAAAGTCGTGCAGGCAAAAATCGTGCAGATATAATCATCGTTTCAAAAACTCCAAATGATTGCACTGAATCAGCTAAAAATCAAATTGTTCAATCACTCAACTTTAATTCGGAATTGATTTTCTTTTCTCACATTTCTTATGCTGCAATGATCCCATTTGGAAAGAAAATCGACACCATTAAAAAAGTAATTTTAGTAACTGGAATTGCCAATCCAAAACCATTATTAAAACATATTTCAAAGTATTATGAAGTAGAAGTAATCAAATTCGGTGATCACCATACTTTTAGTAAGGTGGATATTCAAAGAATTCATCAAAAATTTGATACTTTTGCACACGAAGAAACAATCATTCTAACGACTGAAAAAGATTACATGCGTTTGAAGGATTTTTCAAGCGATTGGAACTTGCAAAATTACCCTTGGTATTTTCAGCCAATCACAGTAAAAATTGACAACGAAGAAAAATTTAAAAACCTAATAAATCAATATGTTAACACAATTTAAAGAATCAGTTGCGTACATCAAAACGCGTACAAATGTTGAACCTACTATCGGAATTATTCTTGGAACTGGTTTGGGAGGATTGGTAAAAGAAATCAACGTTATTGACGAAATTCCTTATGCAGAAATTCCAAATTTCCCAGTTTCAACAGTTGAAAGTCATTCTGGAAAATTAATTTTTGGTGAATTAGGTGGAAAAATGGTTGTAGCCATGCAAGGTCGTTTTCATTACTATGAAGGTTATTCGTTGCAACAAGTTACTTTCCCTGTTCGCGTAATGAAATTATTAGGAATTGAACGTTTATTTGTGAGCAACGCGTCAGGTGGTGTTAATCCCGATTTTGAAGTTGGTGAAATCATGATTCAAGATGATCACATCAATTTATTTCCAGGTAACCCATTGATTGGCAAAAACTTCGACGAATTAGGTCCACGTTTCCCTGATATGAGCGAGCCTTACGACCACAAAATGATTGAGTTAGCAAAAAAAATTGCAGCTGAAAACAATATTAAAGTTTCTGTTGGAACATACGCAGGATTGACTGGTCCTACATTGGAAACGCCAGCTGAATACCAATATGTTCGCAATACAGGTGCGGATGCAGTTGGAATGTCAACAGTTCCTGAAGTTATCGTTGCTAACCACATGGAAATTCCTTGTTTCGCGATTTCAATCATCACAGATTTAGGTGTAAAAGGAAAAATCAAAAAAGTGAGTTTACAAGACGTTATCGATGTTGCAAGCCGTCAAGAGCCTAAAATGACATTGATTATGAAAGAATTAATTGCACGCGTTTAATATGAACGAAGAAATTCGAAATAAATACGAAGCGGTTATTGGTTTGGAGGTTCATGCGCAAATGTTGACGAAGACAAAAGCGTACTCCAATGACATCAATGAATACGGCGCACATCCCAATACCAATGTAAGTGTGATTACATTGGGGCATCCTGGAACTTTGCCAGTGATGAATAAAAAAACGATAGAATTTGCCATCCGTTTAGGTTTAGCTTGCGGAAGCGATATTGCTCCAAATCAATATTTTGCACGCAAAAATTATTTCTATCCCGATCTTCCGAAAGGATACCAAATCACACAAGATAAAACACCAATTTGTACAGGTGGAGCAATTCACATTCGTACTGAAGACGGCGAAGGAAAAGAAATTAAAATCACGCGCATCCACATGGAGGAAGATGCTGGGAAAAGCATTCACGACGTTGACGTTTTTGATACGCTTGTGGATTTGAACCGTGCGGGCACACCCCTATTGGAAATCGTTTCTGAACCAGACATTCGTTCTTCGCAAGAAGCTTACAATTATGTAACTGAAGTGCGCAAATTAGTGCGTTACTTGGACATTTGTGACGGAAACATGGAAGAAGGTTCTTTGCGTTGTGATGCCAATATTTCTGTGAATTTGAAAGGCGCAAGTGAATTTGGAACGAAAGTCGAAGTGAAAAATATGAACTCGATTCGTAACGTGCAACGTGCTATCGAATTTGAAATCGCAAGACAAATTGAAGCCATTGAAAACGGCGAAGAAATCGTTCAAGAAACACGTGGATTTGATGCATTAAAAGGAATTACGATTTCTCAACGTTCGAAAGAAGCAGCAAACGATTACCGTTATTTCCCTGAACCTGATTTGCAACCATTGGTGGTAATGCAAGAAGACATTGAAGCAATTAAAAGTGAAATGCCAGCTTTGCCACGTGAATTGTTCAATCGCTATACCAAAGAATACGGTTTATCGGATTACGATGCCTACAATTTAACAGATAACAAAGGAATTGCTTTATTCTACGAAGCCTTGATTCAACATACGAAAAACTACAAAGCCGCAGCCAATTGGATGATGGGTGACGTGAAATCGTACTTGAATGAATTTGGATTTGAGATTCACGAGTTTCCGATTACAGTTGAACGTTTAGCGGCTTTAATTACCATCATCGACGAAGGAAAAGTTTCCAATTCGGTGGCTTCTCAACGCATTTTCCCAGAACTTTTGAAATCTGAACTTTCTCCACTTGCAATCGCTGAACAATTAAACTTGATTCAAGATTCGAGTGAAGACACTTTGAAAGGATTTATCCTGCAAGTCTTTGAAGAAAATCAAGCTGAAGTAGAACGTTATAGAAACGGCGAAAAGCAATTGACAGGTTTCTTCATGGGAAAATTGATGAAAGTTTCAAACGGAAAAGCAGATCCGAAAATTGCGAATAAATTATTAAGAGAACTTCTTGAAGCATAATTATTTATGAAATATATTAAATTCCTTTTTCTATTAAGTGCATTTACTTTTTTAATTCAAAGTTGTGACGATACTGAAAATGGAGCAGGTGAAAAACCAGAAAATAACTTCACAATTCAAGGGAAAATTAATGGGGCTGCACAGCAAAAATTGTACGTTGAAGCGCCAAGTGATCGCGGTACAATTCCAGTTGCAAATGCTATGATAAACGCCGATGGAACTTTTAAATTAGTAGGAAATGTTCCCGGATTAGGTTACTATTTTTTAAGACTAGGTGAAGATAAAAACAACCTGATTCCCGTCACAATTGAACCAAACAACAATCTAAAAATCAATTGTCAAGTAGCGGAATTTAATTTGAAGCCGAATGCAAGCGGAACCAATTGGGCGAAAGTTATGAACGAATATTTAGCGCAATTACAAGCTTTCCAAAATGCGCAAGATTCTTTGATGGCGATTCAAAAAACAATGTCTAAAGAAGATTTGAACGCTAAATATTATGAAGCTAAAGAAAAAGTAGATGCTTTTGTTCGCAAAAAAATGACCCAACAACCTGGAAATCCATACAACATTGTGCTTTCTATGGTCTTGTTACCAACTACTTCTTTTGATGGATGGAACAAACTAAACTTAAGTGTGTTAGAGGAAGTGGCTCAAGCTTACGAGCAAAAATACCAAGGTCAACAAGCAGCTGAAACGTTTCGTTCGCAAGTAGATCAAATTACATTAGCTTACAACGATTACGCAAAAATCAATAGTGGGACAATCGCTGCACCTGAAATTGCAATGAACACTCCTGAAGGAAAATTGTTAAAACTATCTGATTTAAAAGGTAAAGTAGTACTAATCGATTTTTGGGCTTCTTGGTGCGGACCTTGTCGTAAGGAAAATCCAAATGTGGTTCGATTGTATAAAAAATATGAAAAGCAAGGATTTACTGTTCTTTCTGTTTCGTTAGATGAAGACCCAAATGCGTGGAAAGCAGCAATTCAAAAAGATGGTCTGATTTGGAAAAACCATGTAAGTGACTTAAAAGGTTGGAAATCAAATATGCCTGTGCTTTATGGATTTGAAGGAATTCCTTTTACCGTTTTAGTAAACAGAGAAGGAAATGTTATAGGTAAAGAACTACGCGGAGAAGGTTTGGAACGAAAATTGTCTGAGGTTTTTAAAAATTAATACATGAAAAAATTATTATTTATTGCCGTATTTTTTATTTCATCATTGACATTGTTGGCACAAAAAGAAATCAATGTTAAAATTTCAGGGATGATTTTTAATTCCACTGTTGATACATTTTATGTTTCTCAATTCTTTGGAAATTACTATAAAGATTACCATAAAATTACCCCAGACAAAAAAGGAAACTTCGCTTTCGTTGGAAAACTGCCAGCAATGGATTATTACATTTTAAGAGTTGGTAATTCAAATATTCAATTGGTTTTAAGAGATAACAGCGACTTAAAAGTGTATGGTGATGGTAATAAAATTAAAGAATTTTGTAATATCACAGGTTCAGACGAATCGAAAGCAATGAATGATTTTGCCATAACTATTGAAAATTGGTCAATTAAAAGTGACTCTGCAATGAATGCCTTAAAAGCTGATCCAACAAGAGAACAAATCATCAATCAATACATGCAGGGAGAATACACTAATTTTCAATCTTCAATGCAAGAATTCGTTACCAATAATCCAAATTCTCCTGCTTTGATAATGGCACTTTCGCAAATCAATGCAGAGGCAGATTTTAAAACCTACGAAGCTTTAATAACACAAATCAATAGTACATTTGAAGAAAGTCCGACGGTTAAAGCGTATTACGAAAACTACAAGCAATTAAAAAAGAAATTAGAAAGCGGGAAATTATTAGCTGAAGGGAAACTTGCACCTGACTTTACTGAATTTCTAACCGATGGCAAAAAACAAATGAAACTTTCCGATTTAAAAGGAAAAGTTGTGTTGATTGACTTTTGGGCCTCTTGGTGTGGACCTTGTCGCAAAGAAAATCCGAACGTGGTAAAAACGTACGAAAAATACAAAAATGATGGATTTACTATAATGAGCGTTTCTTTGGACACAGACCGTGCGAAATGGTTGGCTGCAATCAAACAAGATAATTTAACTTGGCCAAATCACGTAAGCGATTTAAAAGGTTGGAGTAGTCAAGTTGGAAGACTATATGAAGTTGGAAGTGTGCCTTTTACCGTTTTAATTGACAAAGAAGGACGAATCATCAAAGTTAACCTTCGTGGTGAAGCGTTAGAAAAAGAACTTTCTAAGATTTTTGGTCATTAATGAATGGAAGAATCCAACAAAAAATACACCTATTTTGCCTCTGATTTTCACTTGGGTGCTCCCACAGATGCTATCAGTTTTGTTCGTGAAAAAGAAATAGTTGCTTGGCTAAATTACATCGAACCAACAGCGAAAGAAGTATTTTTAGTTGGTGATATTTTTGACTTTTGGTTTGAATATAAACTTGCAATTCCAAAAGGATTCACTCGTTTCTTGGGTAAAATAGCCGACCTAACAGATAAAGGAATCAAAGTGCATTTTTTCTGCGGAAATCACGATATGTGGATATTTGATTACCTTGAAAAAGAAGTGGGAATTGAATTACACAGAGACGATTATCAAGTTCAAATTGGTTCGAAAAAATTTTTCATCGCACACGGTGACGGCTTAGGTCCGGGCGATAAAGGATATAAATTCATTAAAAAGATTTTTAGAAATAAGTTTTGTCAATGGGCATTTGCACGTTTGCACCCCAATATCGGAATTGCTTTAGCAAGTTATTTTTCTAAAACCAGTCGCATTTCAAACGGCGAAGAGGATGCCTTGTACGTTGGTCCAGAAAAAGAATGGTTGCATCATTTTGTAAGTGATAATCACCACCAATTAAAAGCAGATTATTACATTTTCGGTCATCGTCATTTGCCACTTAAATTTCAAATTCAAAATGCGCTTTATTTCAATCTCGGAGAATGGATTAACTATCAAACTTTTGGACGTTTTGACGATACGAATTTTGAATTGCTCGCTTGGAAAGACAAAACAATTTCTCCGTACAAAACGATTTCAGAATAAATTATGGACAACCGTTGGAAAGTTGACGCTATCGAAGAATTAAAAGCTGTTGCACTTGAATTTCTGGGCCTTTTCCCAACTCCAACAATCTTTGCGTTTGATGGTGAAATGGGCGCAGGAAAAACGACCTTCATTACCCAACTTTTAAAGCAATTTGGAATCGAAGAAATTGAAGGTTCTCCCACCTACTCCATTATCAATGAATATGCAATAAATGGTTTAAAAATCTATCATTTAGATTGTTACAGAATTGAACAGCGCAACGAAATTTTGAATTTAGGATTGGACGAACTATTAGATGAAAAAGCGTACTTCTTTATCGAATGGGCTGAAAAAATTGATTTTATTCTTCCAACTAACGTAATTTGGGTGTATATTCGTAATAACGAAATTAATAATTCAAGAGAAATAGCATTTCAACCATGATTACAGATCCAGGATTACTCAAAACGCTCATTCAACAAGGAAGTTTAACACCAAAAGAAGAAATGCTGGAGGTGCGCAAAAAAAAAGGCTCGTTGTTTATTGGGATTCCAAAAGAAACAAGTTTTCAAGAACGACGTGTGGCACTTGTACCTGAGGCCGTTTCTCTGTTGGTAAATCACGGACATCGCGTAAGAATTGAAACCAAAGCGGGTGAAGGCGCTAATTTCTCGGATAACGATTACAGTGAAGCGGGAGCTGAAATCTCCTATGCTACCAAAGAAATTTATGAATGTGACATCATTTTAAAAGTCGCGCCACCTTCAGAAGAAGAAGTGGATTTAATGGTTGGAAATCAGACCTTTATTTCAGCTTTGCAAATTTCAACTCAGCCGAAAGAGATTCTTCAAAAGTTAATGAACAAAAAAATAACTTCCATTGCTTGGGATTATATCAAAGACGACGAAGGTGTTTTTTCAATTGTGCGAACATTAGGCGAAATTGCTGGAACAACTTCAATGCTTGTTGCTGGAGAATTGCTTTCTAGTTATTCTTCTGGAAAAGGAATGATGTTGGGCGGAATTGCAGGTGTTCAACCAACCGAAGTTGTTGTCATTGGCGCTGGAACAGTTGGAGAATTTGCAACGCGTGCAGCACTTGGATTGGGCGCATCAGTTAAAGTCTTTGACAATTCACTTTCAAAATTACGTCGCTTACAAAATGATATTGGTACGCGGGTTTATACTTCCATTCTTCAACCTAAAGTTTTGGCCAAAGCCATTCGTCGAGCGGATGTAGTTATTGGTGCTTTGCGTTCTCCGATTGGCCGATCGCTGTGCGTGGTTAGCGAGGAAATGATTGAAAGTATGAAATCTGGTTCAGTGGTGGTTGATGTGAGCATTGATCAAGGCGGTTGTTTTGAAACTTCGCGCGTAACTAATCACAACGACCCAACTTTTGTGAAACACGGCGTTATCCATTATTGCGTGCCGAATATTGCCTCGCGCGTGTCGAGAACAGCGTCTTTTGCTTTATCCAATATTTTCACACCTTTAGTACTTGAAATGGGCGAAAAAGGCAGTGTTGAAGACTTAGTTCGTTCGCAGGAAGGCTTTAGAAATGGAGTTTATATTTACAAAGGCGTACTCACCAACGAAGTTTTGGGAAGGGTTTTCAATTTGAAATTCAAAGACATCAATTTGCTTTTGCCAGGAATGTAATGGATTTTATTGTTCCGCTTAACTTCCCTCCTACTCAACTTGATTTAAGCCGTAAATCAGGAAAAATTTTTGTGAAATGCCTTATTCGCCGCAAGGAAATTTTACTCACTCCTGAAGAATGGGTGCGTCAACACATTATCGCTCATTTAATCAATGATTTAAACTACCTGCAAACCTTGATTGGCGTTGAGAAAGCAATACAATATAACGGTCTCACCAAGCGCTGGGACATTGTCGTTTTCGACAGCGATTTCAAGCCCTACCTACTTGTAGAATGCAAAGCCCCAAATATCAAATTAGGCACAAACACCCTTCAACAAGCACTCAGCTACCAACATCAACTCAACTGCGAATTGATTGTGATTTCAAATGGTTTGGAGACGCACACGTGGCAATTAAACAAAGAAAAACAAAGCTTAGAGACATTGGAGGGAATACCAGAAAAATGAAAGTTTGAAATCGCTTTTTAGAATGTAGATTCAATGATTTTATTAATACCTGATATGAATTATTTAAGAAGTAAATAATCCGAGCAAATCAATTTTTCTTTTGAATTCAAAAATTACATCTCACTAATGCATTCGTAAAAAAAAACACTTTAACTATTGAAAATCAATTATTTAAACTTTTTTTTGTAACTATTCTATTAAAAAACACGTATGGTTTTAAGTGATGAACAAAATTCAAAAAATACTACCCTTATTAATTGGACTTTTTTTATTAATTGCCTGTGAGAAAGCAACTAAAAAAGAATTTGAAGTAAAAGCAATTGATTTCAAAGAAATTCAAAAGAAAGGTAAGTTAACAGTTCTTACAGAAAACAGTTCCCTTTCGTTTTTTGAATACCGCGAGAAAAATTTAGGTTTTGAATACGAAATTTTAGAGGCTTTCTCCAAAGAAATAGGTATTCCATTAGAAATAAAAGTTGTTCCAAAATACTCAAATTTACGCCGCTTTTTAAATAACGGAGAAGGTGACATTATTGCCGCCAACCTCGCAATCACCTTAACTAGACAGAAAAAAATAAATTTTTCACATCCCTATTATTATTCAAATCAAGTACTTGTTCAAATGAAAAGCGACAGTCTAGTTTTAGACGCTTCTGAACTAATTGGAAAAGAAGTCATGGTTCGTAAAAACACAATTTACGACAGACGATTACGTGCCTTACAAGAAGAAATTGGAGGCTATATCAAAATTAAATACGCCGATGAAGATTTGATTGTAGAAGATTTAATCGAAAAAGTATTGAAGGGTAAAATCAAATATACGATTGCTCATGAAAACCTAGCACGCTTAAGTAAAGAAGAACATCCAAGGCTATATATCAAAACCAAAGTTTCTTTTAAACAACGTATTGCTTTCGGTTTGCGTTTGAACAGCCCAGAATTGAAAAAAAAGCTGGACAAATTTCTTCAAAAATATTGTGAATCAGAAGAATACAAAGCACTCAAACACAAATATTTTGACTTCATTCCTGAAGAAACAGGTGAAGTCGTACTATTAGGTCGAGGAAAAATTTCACAATATGATAAATTATTCAAACAAGCTGCAAAATCTGCTGGTTGGGATTGGAAATTCTTAGCGGCTATCGCCTACAAAGAATCGCGATTTAATCCTTACGCTAAAGGAGCACGTGGGGCTTTTGGAATTATGCAATTTATGCCAAATACAGGAAACGATTTTGGTGTCAACCCTATGTCAAGTCCTGAAGTACAAATAGTTGCAGGGATGAAATTAATTAATCGAATTTATCAAACCTGGTCTTCAATTCCTGATAAAGAACAACGTTTTAAATTTACTTTAGCTTCTTACAACGCTGGCCCATGTCACATTTTTGACGCTCAAGCTTTAGCAAAAACAGAAGGTTTAAATCCAGAATTATGGGATGGAAATGTTAAATTAATGGTTGAAAAGCTCTCTGATCCAGATTATTATCGCCGTCAAGAGGTCAAATGTGGTGCTTACCGTGGACATGCTGTAAAATATGTTGAATCTGTAATTCGGATTTACAATTCATGGAAATAATTCCAAATTCTCGTAAGAAATTGATTATTGTTCAAGGTTCTACTGCTTCTGGAAAAACAAACTTGGCTATTGCACTTGCAAAAAAATTTCAAACAGAGATTATTTCTGGAGATTCGAGACAGTTTTACAAAGAAATTAGCATTGGAACAGCAAAACCAACGACTTCCGAAATGAATGAGGTTAAACATCACCTAATCGATTCGCATTCAATAACGACAGAACTAACTGCCGCAAGCTATTCAATTGAAGCACGAAAAATTTTGAATGTTCTATTTGAAACGAAAAACGAAGTTGTGCTTGTTGGCGGCTCTGGGATGTTCATTGATGCCTTGACATTTGGTTTAGATGAAATTGAAACTTCCGACCAAATCAAATTAGAATTAGAAAAGCGACTTGAAACAGAAGGACTTGAATCTTTAGTTAAAGATGTGGAACGTTTAGACCCTGAATTTGCAGCAGTTGTAGATAAAAAAAATCCAGTGAGAATTGTTCGTGCTTTGGAAGTTATCTATTCAAGTGGTCAAAAATATTCAGCACAAAGAAAAGGTTTCAAAAATGACTTAAACTGCGAAATTGTTCGATTTTCGATACAATGGGAACGAGAAAAACTGTACGAACGCATCAATCAGAGAGTAGATAATATGCTTTCAGAAGGTTTATTGGACGAGGTGAAATCTGTTTTTCAATTTAGAAATTTAAAATCGCTAAACACAGTTGGTTATAAAGAGCTTTTCGATTATTTTGACGAAAAAATGACCTTAGATGAGGCTATTGAAAAGATAAAACAACATTCGCGCAATTACGCCAAACGACAAGTAACATGGCTTAAACGCTACAACGATTTACAACGATTAAATCCAACTAGTTCTGAAAGTTTACTTCAACAAGCTTTAACTATTTTAAAAGAAAAAAGCAAAATAAAGTAAATAATCTTACATGTTTATTAAAGTTTTCTTAACTTTAATTTAACATGAAGATCTTTCTCAAACTCATTTCAATCCCCATACTTTTAATAGTACTTGATCTATATTTTCGCTCTGAATTATTAGAAAGATACAATGAAAAACAGCTTAATTTCTATTTATCATCTGTAGTAATCTCAATCGGCTATTTCGTGCTGATTTTATTGATTTTAAAAGCAGTTGAACATAAAAAATGGTTGTACTATTCGTTGATGATTTTGATTTTTCCATGGTTCGTTTTTTCCTTTTTTGGTTCCTTTACTTTTTATTCGTTAAATGGGATTTTTCCGAATTATTACACTTTTCTATATTTCAAAACGGAGCCAAAAAGTGCAATGATGATTTTAAGAGATGCAACAGGTTGGAAAGAAATTTTGGCTCTACTTTCGCTTTTCACCTTGTTAATTGTTTTTATAAAATGGTTTACGAAAAAGCATGTTCCAAAAATTCATTGGAGCTATTTACTTATTTATGCTGTTGTTCAACTTAGTGCATTTGAAACACTGATTTATTTCCACGAAAAATTTGACCAATGTGCAATGGTAGATACCAATTTCGCAGCTTGTGTTCAACGCCACGCCTTTACTTGGGACGATCATTCTGAATTTACAGGTCGAGGTTTACAAAAACGAATGCCACCAAAAATGGACTTAAAGTTGGCTAAAAAAGACTTTAATGTAGTGGTACTTGTCTTTGAATCCTATAGAAAAAGAAGTGCTTCGCTTTACGGAAATAAACATGAAACAACACCCTACTTCAAAAAGTTAGCTCAAAACTATCCTGATGAATTTTTCTATTTCCGTCAGCCTGTGTCTGTTTCTTCAACCACGATGTTAGCAGTCCCAGCAATTTTAACAGGGATTGGACCGTATCAAGACACCAGTATTTTATACCGTCAACCATTACTTTGGGAATATGCACAACTATTTGATTATCGCACCTTTTTTCTTTCTTCTCATACCTTAAAATGGTACCGATTTGATCAATTCTACCAAAAAGAAAAATTAGATCTTTGGTGGAATAAAGACAATTCAGGTTTGCCTTATTTCAATGACTTAGGAATTAAAGATGAGCATACTGTTCGGAAATTGAATAAAACAATCAAGCATTTTAAAAAAGAACCTTTCTTTGGTGTCGTTCAATTCAACACAACGCATTATCCGTATGAAATTCCTGAGAAATACAATAAATGGACAGAAACATTCAGCGATTCTTATGATAATGCTGTTCGCTATCAAGATGAGTTGATTAAGCTCTTTTTTGAAAACTTGAAAGCACAAGGTTTGATGGATAACACCATTGTTTTTATAACCAGCGATCATGGAGAATCTTTAATGGAACATCGAACAATTGGACATGTAGAAACTAATTACAATGAGGCGATAAGTGTTCCTTTGATTGCATACATTCCAAAAGGAATATTGAATAAAACTGAAACAAAAAACCTTAAGAAAAACCTCCATCAATTGACCTCAAATATCGACATTGCTCCTACTCTATTTGATTTATTTGAACTTGAAAAGGAAGAAAAGCTGAATCACTTTTATCAGAATTATTCAGGTTTTAGTTTACTCAAGCCGATACCGAACAAGCGAACTGTCATTTCTTTGAACAACAATCAAGTAGCAAACTTTAATACTGGACTTTCAATTGCTCAAAAAGAATGGCATTATCTTTTCAGAACGAATATTGTCCCAAATAAAGAAGAGTTTTATTATTGGAAAAAAGACATTGCAGAACTCAAAAACAAAAGTAAATCCTTGACAAAAACACAAAGAATCCAAATTCTTAAACTCGTCGAAAAATATCCTGTTTGTGATAAATTGAGAGAAAAAGCCAAAAAGAATTATTGATTCTTGATTTTTGACGCTTGATTTTTAATTAGATTTTGGGTCGAATAAAATTAAAATTAACCTTTTACCGATGTGAGATTTAGTTTTCCCCTTAGTGAAACGGTGAAGGGGGGATTAAGGCGGATGACATTAAAATTTTAATTCCTACAAACATTCCACAGAAGTAACAAACCGTTCGTAATTAACAATTCTATAGTTCGCAATTAATAAGCATTACGTACATCAATAGCAATTCGTATCTTTGAATCAGTTATGACAAATAATTATTACAGCAATAAAATCGTTTGGATTACGGGAGCTTCTTCAGGAATTGGCAAAGAAACAGCAATTCAACTAGCACAAGAAGGTGCAAAATTGGTGCTTTCCGCAAGAAATAGCGTTGAATTAGAAAAGCTTAAAGGTTCTTTACTGAATTCTTCTCAGCATTTTGTACTTCCGCTGGATTTAGAAAAATCAGACAATTTCAATGATTTAGCCGCTTTGGTAATAAAAGAAATGGGGAGAATCGACATTTTGGTTAACAATGGAGGAATAAGCCAACGCGCCACAGCTTCAGAAACCACAATGGAAGTGAACCGTAAAATAATGGAGGTAAATTTCTTCGGAAACATTGCCCTCACCAAGGCCGTTTTACCATATATGCAAGCTCAAAAAAGTGGGCAATTTTTAGTTATCAGTAGTATTTCTGGAAAATTTGGTTTCTTTCTTCGTTCTGCTTATAGTGCTTCAAAACATGCTTTACATGGTTATTACGATAGCTTAGCGCTTGAAGAAGAACACAATGGTATTAAAGTAACAATCGTTTGTCCTGGAAAAATCAACACACCAATATCAACGAATGCAATCGGCGGCAAAGGAGAAAAACATGGCATGATGGATCACAATCAAGCGACAGGAATGCCTGTAAGTAGCTGTGTTCGAGAAATGTTATTCGGTTTAGAAAAACAAAAACGCGAGCTTTTGATAGGAAACAAAGAAATATTGGCAGTAAAAATCAAACGTTTCTTTCCGAATTTGTTTTGGAAAATTATTAAAAAGCAATCGGCTACTTAAAAATTAGATGTTCGCAATTGTACCAGTAAAATACTTGAATGTTGAAAATCAATAATTTAATCGAAGTGAGGGCTATTTGGTAAATATTAGCGAACAATCTTCGGCCTTGAATTTCTTGGTTTTAGCTACTGAACTGAAACTTTTAATTTTTAAAATTTCTGCAAGAACATTTTTAAAAAATTTCAGTTTCAGAAAGGAGTTAAAATTGTTCGCTACGAGTTGTAAATATTTAGAAAACAACAACTTGCGAACAAAAATAAATTCAGAGCCTTGATTTTTGATTCTTTTGATCAAGCAAAAGAATGGCAAATAAAATATAAATACAAGCAATGATTTTAGGTTTATTTTGAATTGTAGTTCAAAAGTATTTAATCATATAAAAGAAAAATAATAGTTTATTAGCTTTCAAAAAAAAGCAAAAAAAAAGCCTCGTTTCACAACGAGACTTTTTAATACGGAATTGATACTAATTATGCTTTCTTAACATTAACTGCGTTCAAACCTCTACGACCTTCTTGTAGATCGAATTCGACAGCGTCATTTTCTTTAACTTTGTCGATTAATCCTGTCACGTGTACAAAATACTCTTTGTTCGTGTCCTCATCTACAACAAAACCAAAACCTTTGGTCTCATTGAAGAATTTTACTGTTCCTTTATTCATTGTAATATAATTAATTTCGGTAAAGGTATGTTTATTTAATTGAAAAACAAGTCTTTTGGTAAATCCTTTGAATAAAAAGTTGAAATAATTGAAATTAAGTGGGATTAATAGTTTTTTGAGCCCTTTTCAAACTAGAAATACTAATTGAAAGTCAACGTTTATCAACTAAATTGCAACATTAATCTTCAAATTTGAACAACAAATTACATTACACCCAATCAACTACCTTTTTCAATAGTTCAATGGTTTTTGCTTCTTCTGAATTTTCATTTGGTTGAACATTGTATTCCCACTTTGCTATTGGAGGCATGCTCATTAAAATAGATTCGGTACGACCACCTGAATAGATTCCAAATTTGGTACCTCTGTCGTGCAATAAGTTGAATTCCACATAACGCGAACGTCTTGAAGCTTGCCAAACGAATTCTGCTTCTGTTGCTTCTGATACCTCAGTAAAATCAATTTGTTGACCATAAAGAATTGGAAACAATTTACCTAACTCAAGGCAAAACTCAAAGATTTTTGATTTCTCTAAACCGCATTTTTCATCCAAATGATCGAAGAAAATTCCACCAATTCCACGTGATTCTCCTCGGTGTGGCAAATGAAAATAAGTATCAGCCCAAGGTTTGAATTTGGTGTAAAAATCAATATGGTATACATCACACAATTGTTTCAAGCCTTGATGAAAAAGTTTAGCGGATTCTTGATTGATGTAATGAGGCGTAAGATCAATTCCTCCACCAAACCAATAAGTTCCATTATCTAATTCAAAATAACGCACATTCATATGAATAATCGGATGGCGCGGATGAAAAGGGTGCAACACAATCGAAACGCCCGAAGCAAAAAAAGCATTGCCTTCCATTCCTAATTGTTTTTTCATTGCATCACTTACTGGACCTTCAACTGCTGAAAATGCAACACCACCTTTTTCCAAAATGTTTCCATTTGAAATGGTTCGTGTAAATCCTCCACCACCTTCTTCTCTCGTCCAAGCGTCTTCTTGAAAAAGAGCTAAACCGTCGATTTTCTCTAGCGCTTCACAAATGTGTAACTGCAATTTTCTAAACTCCGATTTTATGTGCTCACTTGTCATTGATTGTCAACTTTTGGTTCAAAATCTTGGAATTTCAAAACAAAACCTCCTTCATTTTGAATGCCATTCCCTTTTCCAATTTGGTTTAATTGATACGAATTGATTAATCCTTTTTTCATTTCTTTGTCAAGGAAGAAAGCCGAGCAAACATTCAGTACTGCATCGTATCCTTGACAAGCTGTTTTAGTTAAATCGGCATTGTAAGAACGTCTGTAAAGTTTGTGGAAATTAATCACTTGTGGGTCGCGCAAATCAAAATGAGTTGGTGAAGCATACGTAAATTCGTATTTATTCATTATAGTACCGTTCACTTCTTTCCAATCCGCCCATTCTTTCAAACCAAAAACACTAACTGTTTGATTTCCTTTGAATTTATCAAGCAATTTAATCACTTTGTCTTTATCCGTTGAAAGAAAAACAAACATCGTTTGCGCACTTAAACTTTCGAAATTTTTGAAATTAGTCCAATCAGCTTCTATCACTCTCGGACGTGAATTTTTCGCAGGAAACTCTTTGAAATAATTCATAAATACTTGATTCATCCAATCTTCATCGGGTTTCGTTCCTTTGATTAAAACGATTTGTTGGTTATCATGTTTTTTGTAAATATGATATGCTAAATTTCGTATAAGAATTTCATTATCAGGATTCAGTGCGTAAACATAGCGATTTGACTCTAGTAATTTTGGAGGCATATTCACACTCAAAACTACTCTTACTTTATTTTTTCTTCCCCAATCTGCAACGATTTCAGCTTCTGCTACTTGAAGAGGTGCAAAAATCAAATCCATCGTTTTAAATTCGGGTTTTGATAATTGCTGTTGAATTGTTTCGTTTTTCGCTTGATAATCATACACATAAAAATTGGCGCGGAAACCCATTTTACGAAGTGAATCAATCGCCAAACTTGCCCCCATATAATAATCAAAAGCTGCGTTTACAACCGATTTATTGAAAGTAGCAGTTGAATCCAAATTCAAAGGTAAAAACAATGAAACATTGTACGTTTCTTTTGGCTCAAACACCATCAAAGAGTCTTTTGAAGTTCGATTTTTAACTGGAACCTCACGTATTTTTACCTTTTCAATTTTTTCTTTTTTAAGCGGTATTTTTATGCTTTGTCCCGTTTGTACTTTATTCGAATTAAGATTATTAATACTTCTCAAAGTCTCCACTGGAATCATAAAGCGTTTCGAAATTGTGTGAATCGTTTCTGTTGGCAAAACCACATGGCTGATGATAGAATCTTTAAATGAAACGATAAATTTTGATTTTACTTCTTCGCTTGGTTTTGGAACTTCACGTGTGTTTTCTTCAACACTTACACTCAATAAATCTACTTGAATTAGCGGAACTGCATTTTCCAATTTCAAGCGCTGGCCAACCTTTAAACCATTTTCACAACCTGGATTTTTCGCAATAATTGTATCCACTGAAACTGCATATATTTTTGAGATTTTGTAAAGCGTTTCTTGTTTTTGAACAGTATGTAAAATAATCTTTTCTTCCGCTGGAATTAGCACCAATTGACCATCGTTCAAACCGCGTTCAATTCCGGGATTAGCTTCCAGAATATCTTCAACCGGACAATTGTACATTTGTTGTAAACCAAAAATACTATTCCCATCAACAACGGTGTGATTGTAGAATTTTTTGCCATCTTTCTGAGTGATTAGCGCATACTGTTGTGCAGCCAATTCTTGTAAATTCAGCAAGAAAAAGAAAAAAAAGAAAAAAATGTTTTTAACTTTCATTATTCCCATTCGATTGTCGCAGGTGGTTTAGAGCTAATATCATACGTTACGCGATTAATACCACGCACTTGATTGATGATTCGATTGGAAATTTTTGCCAAAAATTCATACGGTAAATGACACCAATCGGCAGTCATTCCATCGGTTGAAGTCACAGCGCGTAAAGCAACCGCATTTTCATATGTTCGCTCATCTCCCATTACACCAACAGATTGAATCGGAAGGAAAATCGCTCCTGCTTGCCAAACGTCATCGTAAAATTTATCTTCTTTCAAACCATCAATAAATAATGCATCAACCTCTTGCAAAATACGTACCTTTTCGGCAGTAACTTCACCTAAGATGCGAATTCCCAAGCCTGGACCTGGAAAAGGATGTCTTCCCAAAATACGTTGATCGATTTCCAATGAACGTCCGATTCTTCGAACTTCGTCTTTGAACAATAAGCGCAAAGGCTCCACAACTTGTAATTTCATATAGTCAGGCAAACCTCCTACGTTGTGATGCGATTTAATTGTTTGTGAAGGTCCACCAGTTGCAGAAACTGACTCAATCACATCTGGATAAATCGTTCCTTGCCCAAGCCACTTTGCACCTTCTACTTTTTTCGATTCTTCGTCAAAAACATCGACAAAAACTTTACCGATTGCTTTGCGTTTCAATTCAGGATCAGTTAATCCTTTCAAGGCTTCATAGAATTTATCGGATGCCTCTACACCTTTCACATTCAAGCCCATTCCTTGGTATGACTCCAAAACAGAACTGAATTCATTTTTGCGCAATAAACCGTTATCAACGAAAATACAATGCAAATTTGAACCAATTGCTTTATGCAACAATACAGCTGCAACAGATGAATCAACACCTCCTGACAAACCTAAAATCACTTTATCATCGCCTAATTGCGCTTTTAATTTTTTAGTTGTTTCATCCACAAATGAATCAGGAGTCCAATCGCCTTTACAACCACAAATTGTTCTTACGAAATTTCTCAATAAAGTAGCACCTTCTGTTGAGTGGTAAACTTCTGGGTGAAACTGAATTCCGAAGGTAGTTTCTCCTTGAATTTCATATCCAGCAACTTCCACATCGTGTGTACTCGCGATAATTTTATAATTACTTGGAATCTTTTTTATCGTATCTCCGTGTGACATCCAAACTTGCGAACCGAAAGTCATTCCTTCAGTTAAAATATTGTTTTCGTCCACGAAAGTCAAATGCGCTCTACCATACTCACGTGTATTAGAAGGCAACACTTCCCCGCCGAAATGATGTGATAGATATTGTGCACCAAAACAAATCCCCAGCAAAGGCATTTTTCCTTTAATCGCTGATAAATCTGGGCGCGGAGAAGCTTCATCTCTCACCGAAAATGGACTTCCTGACAGAATTACACCTTTAATATTGGGAGTTAACTCAGGAATTTTGTTCCAAGGGTGGATTTCACAATATACGTTTTGTTCACGTATTCTTCTGGCAATCAATTGCGTATATTGAGAACCGAAATCTAAAACTAAAATCATTTCATGCATGGCACAAAGATAATTCGATTCGATTGTTTGAAACTATCTTTTTTAAGTATTAATAAACAAAGAATGTTGAAAGGTGGCGAAAGGTTGATTATTTAAGAATAAATTACAATTGGAATTAACCAATAAAATGCATTTAATTCTTCTCAATTCATTATTCTATTGCAAAAAATTAACAAGTCTCTAACTATTACTAAGTCCTACTACTACTTAATTGTTTATCTTTGGCTCTTGCAAAATTTACAATTACATGATTGGTGACTTATTAAAAAAGATTTTTGGCGATAAAAACGCAAAAGACAAAAAATTATATTGGCCGTATGTTGAACAAACATTGGTTGAATTAGAGAAAGTTAAAGCATTTTCTGACCAAGGTTTAAGAGATAAAACTCGAGAATTCCAAGCTAGAATTCGAGCTGAGAAACAAACGCTTGAAGATGAATTAAGTACTTTAAGAACGAAAGCTGAAGACGTAAATACGCCTATCGAAGAGAAAGAAAATTTGTTTGATAAAATTGATAAACTCGAAAAAACAATCGTAGAACAAATCGAAACAACTTTAGCTGCAATTCTTCCTGAAGCTTTTGCAGTTGTAAAAGAAACTGCTTTCCGTTGGTCCAATAATAAAAAATTAGAAGTTAACGCTGAAGATTTCGATCGTGATTTATCAATCAAAAAAGACGGAATCACTATTGAAAACGATAAAGCAGTTTGGCACAGTGAATGGACTGCAGCAGGTACGAAAATCAATTGGAACATGGTTCATTACGATGTGCAGTTGATGGGAGGTGCAGTTCTTCACAAAGGAAATATTGCTGAAATGCAAACAGGAGAGGGAAAAACATTAGTGGCAACATTACCTGTTTACTTAAATGCGCTTGCTGGAAAAGGTGTTCATATCGTTACTGTTAATGATTACTTAGCAAAACGTGACTCTGAATGGATGGGACCACTTTATCAATTTCATGGTTTATCCGTAGATTGTATCGACAAACACCGTCCCAATTCTGCAGAAAGACGTCAAGCTTATCTAGCAGATATTACGTTCGGGACAAATAATGAATTTGGTTTCGATTACTTGCGCGACAATATGGCCGGACACGTTGATGATTTGGTACAACGTAAACACCATTTTGCAATTGTCGATGAGGTCGATTCAGTTTTAATTGATGACGCAAGAACGCCTTTAATTATTTCAGGTCCAACGCCAAAAGGAGACGAACATGAATTTTATGAGTTAAAACCACGTATCGAACGAGTAGTTGATGCTCAAAAACAATATGTTCAGCAATGTTTAAGTGAAGCTAAAAAATTATTAACCGTAATCAATACGCCACCTGAGGATAAAAACGAAGCTAAGCGCATGTTGGATGAAGGAGGAATTGCTTTATTAAGAGCTCATAGAGGTTTACCAAAAAATAGAACCTTAATTAAGTTTTTATCGGAGCCAGGAATTCGCGTTCATTTGCAGAAAACGGAGAATTACTATATGCAAGAGCAAGGAAAACACATGAAAAAAATTGATGTGGAATTGTTCTTTGTAATCGATGAAAAAAATAACACAATTGAATTAACGAATAAAGGTATCGATTTAGTTTCAGGAGCAGATGATAGAGACTTTTATATTATGCCAGATATCGGTGCCGAAATCGCGAATCTTCAAAAGCTAAACTTACCAAAAGAAGATTTTTTAGCTAAAAAAGATATTTTAGTTCGCGACTATTCAATTAAATCAGAACGAATTCACTCTATTAACCAATTATTGAAAGCTTATACTCTTTTTGAAAAAGAAGTAGAATATGTGATTCTAGAAAATAAGGTTAAAATCGTAGATGAATCAACAGGTCGTATTTTGGACGGAAGACGTTATTCAGATGGTTTACATCAAGCGATTGAAGCCAAAGAAAATGTTCAGGTTGAAGCTGCGACGCAAACGTATGCAACAGTTACGCTTCAGAATTACTTCCGTATGTACCACAAATTAGCAGGTATGACTGGAACTGCTGAAACGGAAGCAAAAGAATTCTGGGATATTTATAAATTGGATGTAGTTGTCGTTCCAACGAATAGACCTGTTTCAAGAAAAGACCAGGACGATTTTGTGTATAAATCAGCTCGTGAAAAATACAACGCTGTTATCCTAGAAATTGAAGCATTAGTTGCTGCAGGACGTCCAGTATTAGTAGGTACAACAACGGTTGAGATTTCTGAATTATTAAGCAGAATGTTGTCGATGAAAAAAATCGAACATCAAGTATTGAATGCAAAATACCACCAAAAAGAAGCGGAAATTGTAGCTAATGCTGGTTTAGCTGGTGCGGTTACAATCGCAACGAATATGGCTGGTCGTGGAACAGATATCAAATTAGGACCAAATGTGAAAGAAGCTGGAGGTTTGGCAATTATTGGTACTGAACGTCACGATTCACGTCGAGTGGATAGACAGTTGAGAGGTCGTTCTGGTCGTCAAGGAGATCCTGGTTCTTCTCGATTCTTCGTTTCATTGGAAGATGATTTGATGAGAAAGTTCGGTTCTGATCGTATTGCAAAATTGATGGATAGAATGGGATTGAAAGAAGGCGAAGTAATAACTGCTGGAATGGTATCTAAATCTATTGAACGTGCGCAGAAAAAAGTGGAAGAAAACAACTTTGGTGTTCGTAAACGTTTATTGGAATACGATGATGTAATGAATGCGCAACGAAAAGCAATCTACAAAAAAAGAAAGAATGCATTATTTGGTGATCGTTTAGATATTGATGTGGACAATATGTTCTTTGAATTGTGCGACACAACAATTAAACAATATGGAAACTTACCTTTTGAAGAATTTGAAATAGAACTGATACGTGTTATTGGTATTGATTCTCCATTTGATGCAAATGCGTATGGAACATTATCTAAAGATGATTTGGTAGATAAAATTTATGCTTCAATGCGTGAACAATACGATCGTAAATGTGGGAAAATAGCACAATTAGCAATGCCACAAATCAAAAATGTTTACGAAACAATGTCTGATCGCTTCAAGAATATAGTTTTCCCATTAACAGATGGCAGACGCGAGATGGAGTTATTAGTTAACTTAAAAGAAGCATACGAATCAGATGGTAAAGCAATTTCTAAATCATTTGAGAAGAATATCATCTTAGCCAAAATCGACGATGAATGGAAAGAACATTTACGTGAAATGGACGATTTACGTTCAGCTGTAAACAATGCTACTTACGAGCAAAAAGACCCATTAGTGGTTTACAAATTAGAATCATATGAAATGTTCCGTTCGATGATGAATCGTTTAAATGAAGGCGCTGTAGAGATGTTGATGAATTTGAATATGCCAATTGAACAACAATTGCAAAGCACCAATCAAGAAGCGAAACAAAGTAATTACGAGAAAGCACAAATCAATAATGGAAATACAAGTTCTACAAATCCGCCACAATTTCAAGGACGTCAAGGTTATCAGCAAGCGATTGAAAATTCTTTTCCACAAGAGGAGAAACGTCAACCTGTAATTGCAGAACCAAAAGTTGGAAGAAATGATTTGTGTCCTTGCGGAAGCGGGAAGAAATATAAGCAATGTCATGGTAAATGATTCGTGCAGAAAGTGAAATAAAAAGTGTAGCCTTTGTAGGTTCAGGTAAAGTTGCAAATGGTTTTGCCAGTATATTTCACCAAGCAGGATTTATCATAACTGGAATTTACAGTAGAAATAAAGAAACAGGAAAGGCACTCGCGGTAAAAGTCGAAGCGCCTTTTTTTGATTCACTCGAAGATTTAAAAGCTGAATTAATCTTGGTTGCTGTAGCTGACCAATATGTAATTGAGGTTGTAAATTCATTTTCAGAGAAACAGCATGTGGTTTATTCTGCTGGAAGTATTTCATTGGAAGCTATTGAAAATAAAAAAACAAGAGCTGTTTTCTATCCATTGCAAACGTTTACCGAAGGTAGAAATCTAATGGCTGAAGATATTCCCATTTTGTTGGAAGCAAATACCAAATCCCTTCAAAAAAAACTAGAAGTAATTTGTAAAGAAATAGGTTTCGAATTTCAACATTGTGATTCTGAAAAACGAAAAAAAATACACCTAAGTGCAGTTTTCTTAAACAATTTCGTCAATCACTTGGTTTATATTTCAGAAGAAGAAGCAATTAAAAATAATTTGGATTGGTCACTTTTTCAACCTTTGTTAAACGAAACATTTGAAAAACTAAAAATAGTAAGTCCTTTTGAGGCACAAACAGGACCCGCTAAAAGAAACGACCGATTGATTATTGAAAAACATCTATCTTATTTAGAAGGACGAAATAAAGAAATCTATAAATTACTCTCACAAAACATCATCGAAACGTATTCAAAAAATGATTAGTTATAAAGAAAAATTAAAAAACATTAAAGTATTCATGTTCGATGTGGACGGGGTGCTAACTGATGGATTAGTTTATTTAATGAAAGATGAAGTAGTACGCGCATTGAATGCAAAAGATGGTTATGCGTTGCAATATGCGTCTAAAATGGATTACAAAATTTTCATTATAACTGGTGGTCATTCAACGGAAGTAAAAGAACGATTGTTAGGGTTAGGGGTTACGGAAGTACATTTGGCAACTCACCATAAATTGAGTAAATACAAGGAATTACAAGCTAAGTATGGCTTCACAAATGAGGAAGTTTTATACATGGGAGATGACATTCCCGATTTACCAGTTTTAAATTTAGTTGGTCTTTCTACTTGTCCTCAAGATGCTTCAATCGACATAAAGGCAGTTGTAAATTATCAATCTCCGATAAATGGAGGAAAAGGTTGTGTTCGCGACGTAATTGAACAAACATTAAGAGTTCAAGGAAATTGGATGAGTGATAAAGCTTTTGAGTGGTAGAATTTGATGTTTCCTTAATTATTTTCAATTACCATATAAACTACTTGAAGAAAACTATCTTGGTGTAATATCTTACTATCTATTTTGAGACCATTGATAAATTCATTGGGGCAATAAAACTTTCCGTCGAACAAAATTAACTGCCATAGATTCTTTAGACAAACTACTAAAATTTCTTTAAAACAAAAAAGACGACCGAGGCCGTCTTTTTTTTGAAAGATTTATTAAAATTACATTTTAATAAATTTCACTGATTCATTTTGTTTTCCTGAAACGAATTTGATAATGTAAGTACCATTCGGTAAATCTTCACAATCAATCGGTAATGTATTAGCTCCAGAATTCATGTTTTTTGTAATCGATTTAACTAAACGTCCTGTGATTGAGTAAACATTTATATAAACTTCACCTGTGTTTGTTAAGTTGAAACTTAAGTTTGTATTATCATTTGTAGGATTAGGATATGTTTTCAATTTAGTTTTAATTGTATTTATAACTTCTCCTGTTTGTTCGTTAACGCCTAAATAAGCCGTAGATTTCCACAGACCTCTACCAAAAGTTCCAAGGTAAATTTCACCTGGTCTTCCGTTACCTTCTTCAAATGTTCTCCAAGATTGACGAACTTCGTAGACAGGAACACCTTCAAAACCTGTTGATGCATTTTCCCAAGAAGCTCCTCCATTCTCAGTAACAAATACGCCATTTGATGTACCTACAACGATGATATCTGGATCATTTCTATCTATAATTCCATCATAACATGCTAAGCCTGGTGTTGTAATTGCGCCCAAACTAGTGTATGTTGGGACACCAGCAGTTGCATTTAAAGAACGCTTATTTGTTCCGTTGAATCCAGCAAACAATATAATATCATCAGCGTTGTTTGGATTTACAGCTAGACCTTGATAACTAACTGTAGAAATTTTAGTTGCTGTTGTTGCACTTGGTGTTAATCCTGTTACTCCAGTTCCTACAAATGCTACCTTAGATACAAAGCTAGGGTCAGAAGTATATACAGAACCTAATCCGTCTACTCTCCAAACTCCAGAACCGGAACTAATATACAAATGCTCTAAATCTTTTGAAAATTCAAGGTCAACATTGTTGAATGTCCCACCACCAAAACCTCTTGCAACACACACCCATAATGGATTTGTTACGGCTAATCTTGTAGCATTTCTAGTACCCCATAATTCACCACCGTTTGCATTTACATAGACTAAGAACCATGATTGGTAAGGATCTTGAACTTTAATAGTGTCCCAAGCCACGTTGTAAATAACTGTATCTTCACCCATACTAACCGTTTCATTTGTTTCCGGATTAAGTCCGAAATTCTCTCCATTAACGGTAAGTGATGGGGTGTATAATAATGTATCATCAAAATACAATGCATCTGAAGTAACATAAGTAATTGTATCACCGGATGCCATTGAAGGTACTCTTAAAATAGCCCCCGAATTATAATTCTTAGTTGGTATGAATGTTACAGAATCCTTCGAGTTTTCATCATAATTTTCTGCTAAAATAAATTCAGTATGGAAAGGGTGGAAAGTGCTACCATCAGTACCAGGAGCATCATACGTTCCTGGTAAAGTCGGAGAGAATGAAGTAAATGTTTGACCTTTGTCGCCGGAACGATTAATGCTATTGTAATAAATTGATGTAAACATTACTTTTGGATTGTAGAATGAAATCTCACACTCAAATCCATCTCCACCAGTAACTTGATTAAATGATTCTAAAGTTGAACCCGTAAAATCATTGTATAATGTACCATTATCTTGCGCACCGCCCATTACAGCGCCGCTTCTATCGAAAGCTATTCCATAAAATTGAGTTACATTATACCCTCTGTTTGCTGGAAACCATGTTGCTCCAAAATCGTTTGTAACTCCAATACCACCATCATTTCCAACATACAAACGATTGTTTGAATCCCATTTCATTTCATGATTATCAGCATGCACATAAATCGAAGAGTTTGGATTAACAAACCACTGACTGATTTTTTCAAATCCACCAGCAGGAGGGTCATTTACTTCTTGTTTCCAACTCCAAACGTCAATTCCTCCAATAAGTAAATTCTCAGCATCAGTTGGATTAACAGATGCAATTGAATTGTAAGTGCCTTGATCTCTGTAAATATCAAATTCGTTTGGCGGTGCAGATGCTCCAACTATCTGTGACCAAGTATCTCCATTGTTATGAGAAACATGCATACTCAATAAATTGCTATTAGTTCTTACTGCGTATATTGAGTAGTTGTTGGTTGAAGTTTTGTTTGGAGAAATTGCATATTCAATTCTTGAAGCACCATTTGGAACTAATCCATTTGCTGCTGTACCAGACTTATCAGTAAAAGATGCACCGCCATCTGTTGAAACGTAGGTTTTATTAGAAGCAAAAGAAACAACAGCCACTTGTCCATCTTTTGATAATTGCAATGCAGCACAAGCCCCACTTGTAACACTTACAGATGTAACACTTGCATCTCCAAGTTTCCATTTCTTAAGACCTTGTGATGTTGCCATCCAAACAAAATTATCATTGTTTGAGCTTGCGATCTCAGTACTTTCTGAAACTCCATTTATTTTTGTCCATGTTGCTCCATCATCCGTTGTATACCAAACACCATTTCCTGTCCAGCTTTCTTGATTTGATCCCGTTGAAACATAAACTGTTCCGTCAGGTGTTTGAGTCATACTAGAAATATAAGGACTTGCACCAGCTTCTTCATAAGAACCTACTCGTCCCCAAGTATTTCCTTTATTGTAAGAAACAAATAAACCACCTGAAACACCTCCTGCCCAAATTCGATCTTCCCATTTACGGTCAACTTGAATGGCTCTGGTTCTACCACCAATATTATCAGGACCCATATCTGTGAATGTTACAGCTTTGGTCTTAGATATTTTAGCAATTTGTTTCTGAATTAGTTGTAGTTTTTCAACAGAAACAGGTTGACCCGTTGACTCATCAATATAGCGAGCTTTCATCCACTCCATTGCTTCATCTGCTTTTTGTTCTTGAATAGAAGATAATCCTTTTTTAGAATAGCTTCCACCAATATTACTGAAGTCTATATTACTAAGTGCGAACAACGCACAAGCACCTGCAACGACAACAGAACCAATAAGATACTTTTTCTTGTTCATATTTTTATTATGATTTTACAATATTAACGACTGCCAAATTAATTATAAATTTTGAAAAATTAACTTAATATTAAAGTTTTACTCTTTAATTTCTATGATTTTATTTTATTTAGAATATAATTGAAATTAATTTTTATTAAATAAAATCATTAAGAAGTCTTCCATCTAATTAAACAAGTAGAATTTCGAAATGTTCTTTAGGATTAGAAAACTAAATTAAACTTTAGAAAAAAAGTTATTTTCATTTAGCAATTGGACTACTTTTAAACTGAATATATTCAAATAAGTCTAGGTTTAAATACTTCAACCTTGCTTTTATCTCCGCTTTTTTATCTTTTCCAACATTTTTCTCTTTTAATAATAATTCATAATAATATCTTACTTTGGATGTATCTCTTGGTTCAATGTAAATATCAAAAGAACTTCCTAAACTTTCTAAAAGAAAATCACGGTTTTTATATTTTGGAAAAGATTTCAATAAAGTATCGCCATAGGCAACGGAATTTTGATGTGCTTGAAGTTCACCATATTTCATATGTACTTTGAAAAGACAATCCGCAGCATATTCATCCTTAGGAAAAGCATGATAATAGGCAACTAAACGATTGATTAATTCAATATTTGTCAAACTTGGCATTTTTGCCGCTGCAATTGGATCTTTTTGAATTTTCTTAATAGAATCCTCCATTTGTTCGATGCTAGCTTTGTAATCTTCCCTTGTTAATTCTTTTACAGCAGAATTATCTCCACAGGAAAAAATCAAGAATGCAAAACATAAAAATCCTGATAAATAAATTAATTTTCTCATATTAGTTTTGATTTTTTTGTTTCAGGAAATCTCATTCTATATTCCACAGAAATATTCCCAGTAGTTATATTGTTCAGTCTTTTAGTCAAAAGTTTACGCTTCAATGAGGATAGATGATCTGTAAATAATACCCCTTCAATATGGTCATACTCATGTTGAATAATTCTTGCAGCATACCCATCAAACGATTCTTCGTGGAAATTCCAGTTTTCATCAAAATAAGTAATTACCAACTTTTCTTTACGAATTACATTTTCTCTAATTTTTGGAATTGACAAACATCCTTCTTGAAAAGACCAATTTTTTCCTTCCTCATCTTCAATAATCGGATTAATAAAAACCTTTTTAAAGTTTTCTATTCCTGCTGCTTTTGGATCTGGATCCTCTCCTTCTTCATCTGCAAATGGAGCTCCGTCAACTATGAATAAGCGTATACTTTTACCAATTTGTGGAGCTGCGAGTCCAACACCTTTTGCATGATACATTGTTTCAAACATATCCGTAATTAATTTTTGTAAATCAGGATAGTCTTTTTCGATTTCCTCCGCTTCTTTTTTTAATATTGGGTCGCCGTATGCAACGATAGGTAAAATCATTTCTGAATTTTTTTAGTGCAAAAATATGCTTTTGAAGTTTATTTCTGAATGCTTTGTAAATATTCAGATAAAATAATTGTTGCTGCCACTCGGTCAACTAATTTTTTATCCTTTTTATGTTTGGTTTTCCCCATCAAATGAATGGTTTCCATTGCAGTTGCAGAGCTATATCTTTCGTCTTGAAAAACAATTGATTTAGATGGAAACTCTTTTTCAAGCGCTTCTTTTAACAATCGTACATTTTCAGTTATGTGCGAATCGCTACCGTCTAACCGTGTTGGATAACCTAAAACAATAATTTCAACGTTTTCCTTTGTCATAAGTTGATGTAGAAAAGTCATCAATTGAATCGAATCAACTGTAGTTAAAGGACTTGCAATTATTTGATTTTCATCAGTGATTGCTATTCCAGTTCGTTTTAAACCAAAATCGAGTGAAATAATTTTTGACATGTGCAAATGTAATCAATGAAAAGAATTTTAAATCGATAATAAGTTAGGTTCAAGAATCAACTTTTATATTTGAATTGATTTCGTTGCCTTTATAAAATTTCTTACACCCATTTTTAATGCAGTAGTATGTGGTTTTTTTCTTGATTTTAATTATTTCAATTATTTCTTTTATCTTATTTGGCCATTGGTTTGGAATGGTTGGCGAGTTGTTTTTATATCAGTTAATAGATTTCGTTGGTCGAGTTTCACAAATATGCCTTTTTGGTGGGTCGGTTATAAAATGATGGTTAAGAATTCTCAAGTTATTTATAATAAAGAATAATTAAACATCGGTCTAGCGATAATGATGATAGTGGTGGCTTTAGCTTAACTATAAAACTATTCCCAAACATCAATGCAAAAAACTTCGTCCTTCTTTTTTGAAACGAATAAAGTTTGATAGTTGCCAAAATCATCCTTTTTATAGGTGTAGACATAAATTGAATCACCCATTTTTGATGGTTCAAACCAATCAGGATGTATTGAATTAGAAGTGGTATCAACATCGTCTTTTACGAAAACAGTCATATCATAATGTTGTTGTTTTAGAATTCTATTTATTTCCGCTTCACAAGTTTTGAAGTGAAGATAGATTGCTACATCTATTACAGGTAGCATTTGATCTTGCGTTTCTAATACAACGGTACATTTATTTGGTATACCTTTAAAAATTGCCGCATAAATTTCTTCATTTTTTCTAGGTTCCAAAGATTTTGAAATTTTTGAATAGGATCTATAAACAAAGGTAAAGCCTGTGTAAATACCAACAACTAACCCGAAAAAAGAAAGTATCAATGCAAAGTAGAAAACTGCCATTTTCTTTTTTACTATTGCGATTAAAAAAAGAATAATTGATCCAACAATTAATAGAAAGGTAATTATTCCTAAGATGAGTAGTAATTGCATACGTTTCTTTTGCTTCAAAGGTAAAAAAGAAAATACAAATTGAATTTTAAAGAATATTGTCGATTATATAGCTTTCAAAACGTTTTTAAAACACTATCTTTGCACCCAAATTTTAAAGAACACATGGCAACAAATCGCACATTTACAATGTTGAAACCAGATGCAATCGAAGGCGGTAACATCGGAAATATCCTACAAATGATTACGGATGCAGGATTCACAATTAAAGCAATGAAATATACTCGTTTGAGCGAAGACCAAGCGAAAAAATTCTACGAAGTACACGCTGAGCGTCCATTCTACGGGGAATTGGTTGAATATATGACTTCAGGTCCAATCGTGGCAGCAATATTAGAGAAAGAAAATGCAGTTGCAGATTTTAGAGCTTTAATTGGTTCTACAGATCCAGCAGATGCAGCTGAAGGAACTATCCGTAAAGCATACGCTGAAAGCAAAGCTAAAAATGCTGTTCACGGTTCAGATTCAGATGAAAACGCTGCTATCGAAGGTGTATTCCATTTTTCAGCTGCTGAGATTTTCTAAGATTTTTAGACTACTTTTACAGAAATAGGACCGCTCGATGCGGTCTTTTTTATTAATTACAATTTCCTATGAAAAATTTAGAAGCAATTGAAAAGCGCAGAACTTTCGGTATTATTTCTCACCCTGATGCTGGTAAAACAACTTTAACTGAAAAGTTATTGCTTTTTGGTGGTGCCATTCAAACGGCAGGAGCAGTGAAAAATAATAAAATCAAAAAAACGGCGACTTCGGATTTCATGGAAATTGAAAAACAAAGAGGAATCTCTGTTGCAACCTCCGTTATGGCTTTTGAATACAACGGAAAACAAATAAACATTCTCGATACGCCAGGTCATAAGGATTTTGCGGAAGATACTTTTAGAACCTTAACAGCAGTTGATAGTGTGATTTTGGTGATCGACTGTGCGAATGGTGTCGAGGAGCAAACGAAAAAACTGATGGAAGTATGTCGCATGCGCAAGACTCCCGTGATTATTTTCATCAACAAAATGGACCGCGA
>CALPMC020000020.1 GCA_943324565.2 Chitinophaga pinensis
ATGTAGTAACCAAAAACGTTATTAAACGAAACTTTCAAACTTGGAATTCCAGTGCGTTCCGCCTCGCGTTCTTGCAGGCGTTCCAAATAATCTTTTCCGTTGAAGGAAATTTCGCGCAGGTCGTCCAATTCTTGATGAAACCCTGAACGAATGATCATTCCCTTTCCGATTTGTCCAGCTGGATCGTCGCAAAGATTCGTTTCTATCAACTGAATCAGCGTTTCGCAAGCGTTCAATTGCTCCATCATTTTTTTCAGAGAAGCAATTTTATTGTCTTGTAAAAGATTTTTAATCGGTTGAATTTGCAACAATGTTCGGCGCAAGTGCATCACTTCTTTCGGATTTACTTTTCCAACCGCTACTTTCGAGATCAAACGTTCCAAGTCGCCAATTTCTCGTAAACGTTGTCCTAATTCGAAAGAAATTTCTTCGTTTTTAGTCAAATAATCGACAACATCCAAACGTTCATTGATTGGTTTTTGGTCTTTCAACGGCAATACCATCCAACGTTTCATCATACGTCCACCCATTGGCGTGTAGGTTTTGTCCAGAAAATCCGCAAGCGTTTTGGCATTTTCATTGGTCGAATACACCAATTCCAAATTTCGGATGGTAAAACGATCGAGCCATACGTATTTCTCTTCTTCGATGCGTGAAATCGCTGTGATGTGCCCTAATTTTTGGTGTTGATTTTCGTTCAAGTAATGAAAAACAGCACCAGCCGCAACAATCGCAAGCGACAAATTCTCGATTCCGAAACCTTTTAAAGAACTCGTTCCGAAGTGTTTATTGAGGTTTTCGTTGGCGTATTCCGTCGTAAAAATCCAATCTTCCAAGCGAAAAGTGTAATGGTTTTCACCAAATTGTCCTTGAAAATCTTTGTTTCTGTTTTTTTGGTAAATTATTTCACTTGGTTCGAAGCCACTTATTAATTTATCGATGTATTCTCTATTTCCTTCAGCGACTAAAAATTCACCTGTAGAAACGTCGAGAAATGCCACTCCAATTTCTTCTTTTCCGAAGTGAATGGCACACAAAAAGTTGTTTTTTCCTTGTTCCAAAACTTGGTCGTTGAACGAAAGTCCCGGTGTCACCAATTCTGTAACGCCACGCTTCACAATTGTTTTGGTCATTTTTGGATCTTCCAATTGGTCGCAAATAGCCACACGTTGACCTGCGCGCACCAATTTTGGCAAATACGTATCCAACGAATGATGCGGAAAGCCTGCCAATTCAATTTCAGCGGCAGTTCCATTTTTGCGTTTGGTTAAAATGATGCCAAGAATCTTCGAAGTTTTGATTGCATCTTCGCGGAACGTTTCGTAGAAATCGCCCACACGAAACAACAGCAAAGCCTCTGGGTGACGTGCTTTGATTTGATTGTATTGCTTCATCAACGGGGTTTCCGCTACGCCTTTGTCATCAAAAGTTTTCGCCAAGGGAATTGATTTTAAAATTGAAGCCTAAAGGTAAGGATTTTTTAGAAAAAGGTTGAATGACTAGTTTTAAAGTCAAAAAGATAATTCTTTCAAATGAGTGTGCGCATTCTTACCACCAATATTTAAAATCCTAATCCTAATGAAAATCCCAAATTGAGCTAATATTTTCATTTTGCTATTCTTTTTCCTTGATGTAAAAGAATCAAATTCGCCGCGGCGAATCAAGGCTCTGAATTTATTTTTTCCGCCGAGGCGGACGCAAATTATTGTTTTACATATTTTTACAACTCGTAGCGAACAATTTTAACTCCTTTCTGAAAACTGAAATTTTTTAAAAATGTTCTTACAGAAATTTTAAAAATAAACAGTTTCAGTTCAGTAGCTAAAACCAAGAAATTCAAGGCCGAAGATTGTTCGCTAATATTCACAAAATAGCTCTCGCTTCGATTAAATTCTTAATTTTCAACATTCAAACATTTTTCTGGTACGTTTGCGAACACCCAATTCTTTCATGTATTAAACTAAATTTACTTCAATTATTTATGAAAAAACCATGAAAAAAAATCTTCTATACATTGTACTCGTTTTTTACATTGCATATTTGGTAACTGTTTGGTTGAAAATGGAAGCAATCAACTACCTCCTTAAACCATTGTTGATTCCAATGCTAATTACATACACTGCTACTCGATCTAATTTTTCAGGTAAAGGGACTTTAATTAAAGCTTTGGTAATGTCTACATTAGGTGATGTTTTATTACTTTTTTCAGATATTCATCAACTGTTCTTTATTAGCGGTTTAATTTCATTTTTGATTGCACATGTAATTTATATTCGACTCTTTTTAAAAAAGTTAAATGCTCGTTTCTCCATCATTTGGGCTTTTAGCTCACTTGTGTTTCTAGGAATTTATTTATTCTTTTTTCTTGCTACAATGTGGGGTAATTTAAAAACGATGAAGATTCCTGTGTCCATTTACGCTTTGGTAATCTCTGCAATGTTATTTGTGGTGATTCAATTAGTCGTTTCTAAAACCTTACGAAAAGGAGAATATGTTCTGTTTGGAGCGCTTTTATTTGTGACTTCAGATAGCTTACTTGCTTGGAATATGTTTTATCAAGAAATTAACCATGGTTCCTTTTGGGTAATGAGTACTTATCTTTTTGCACAGCTTTTTATAGTTTATGGATGGGTAAATTCTAAAAAGAAAGAGGTTAAAGAATAATCAATTTAGGGTCTGCTGACCAAGATAGTAGCATCGCAGATAAAAACAAAAAAACTAATTATTGCTAGTTTTTACTTCAATCTCAATAACTAAGTGCATGGCTTTTGGAGAAAATCGCTGTGTATCAACTTCACAAAAATAGTTTTGTCTTTATTTCCTATAACCTTCAATGTTAATAATCGATTTAACTTACTAAATCTGTACTCATTTAATTTTACAACAAACAAAAAAGGCTATCCTGAGATAGCCTTTTCATGAGAATAATTATACGTTTTACTTAACACTGTGTTTTACTACTTCAGTAGAGTTCATGCCGTTACTAATTGAAATGTAATAAATACCCGGTGCCATGTTTTCATTCAAGTAGAATAGGTTTGTTCCTTCATCCACTTGTATTTCTTTCATTGAAATTACAGTTCCTTTGGTATCAATCACTTTAATTGTTGCTTTACCAATTAGTGAATTATTGTTAACCAATACTTGGAAAGAGGCATCACTTGGATTTGGTAATGTTTTAATGAAGTTTCCATTTTCTTCACAACTCACTAAAATCGGATCATACAATTTCTCATTTCCATCTTTATCCACTTGACGCAAACGGTAATAATTGAAAACATTGGTTGCTGTATTGTCTTCTAAAGTGTAAGTTAACAATTCCGTTGAATTTTCAGCAGATGGAACAGTAGAAATTAATCTCCATGTAGTTCCGTCATTCGATTTCTCGATATCAAAGTGTGAACTATTTTGCTCAGATGCGGTTTTCCATGTAAGGTTTACTAATCCATTATCACAAGCTCCCGAGAAGGAAACGAGCTCAACAGGAAGAGGCGTTTCATTGTCTCCTCCTCCATTAAACCAACTGAAACCTGTAACGCCAATCTCTTCCAATAAATAATCACCCGAAGATAATATTGATTGATTTGAGCCTTGATTACCAGCAACTACCCATGAATTATGATCAGGACCTTTTGCACTAATAATCCTTACCCTTGAAATCTCAGCAATAACATTACCATTAGAACCAGCAGGTGGAACTCCTGGTAATAATGTACTTGGATTATTCAAGCGAAGTTTCAGCGTGTAAGGAGTTGTATTCATTGCCTGATACGCTTGACCAGCTGCATTATATGGTGTAATATCCCAATATCCTTCCTCTTCATAGTTTTGAATATACTGTGTGGAGGTCCAAATTGGTTCAGATAAAGCAAGACTAGGTGCTTGTGCAATATAATTAGCAATGATATAACCACCAGCTGCTGGAGCAGAGGTAAAGTTAATCTGAGTATATCGGTTCGTTACTCCTTTTCCAGGAACATCAGCTCCAACTGGGAAGATTCCACTTGCTTGAGACGAGTTCGTTCCAGCAGCAAACCAACGTTTCATTGGTCCACGAACTGTTCCTGCTGTCCAAGAAACCAAACCTACACTTGAGGCGTCAGTTCCAACTTCGAGAATATTTGTCGCATCGGTGATAATATCCCCTTGAGTCATCGTCAATGTACCAGCTACTTTTGCAGGTTGTTCTAAAGTCACTGTTCCTGATTCTTTATCCACAATTACATTGTTGAAGTTAGAAATGAGCCCTGTACCTTTAATTTTTTGGTTTGCAGTACCTGTGAATCTTATGGTACCAGTATTAGGATTAATTGTACCATTATTGTTGAAATCACCCGTCAAAGCCAAAGATCCACTTGATAAATTCAAAGTCGCCCCCTCTCCAACATAAATATTTCCTGCTGTTTCACCATTACCTAATGCAGGTGAATTAGAACTATTTACACATGCACCAGCGGCATTATTTGAAAGTGTATACACTTTAGTTGTTGATGATGGTTCTCCTGTTGACATACGAATCCAACGAGCTACACTGTTTGTTACAGTATATAGATACCAATTACTTGAAGTGCTCCAGTTTGCATCTGTCAAACCATTCCAAAGTACATCTCCAGCCTCAACGACAGCTGAAATTGCTGCAAAAGAAGGTTGTTTAAAATCAACTGTGATGGTATCACGTGTGTAACAGAAATTTCCACTCGTTTCTCTTGTGTGGGACCAAACTAGTTTTTTAGCAGCACCTCCCAACGCAGAATTAGCTGCTGTGAATGTTGTGCTTGTAGCTGAAGCATTTGCTGGAGTAATATCTGCACCTCCAACAACTGACCAACTACCTACAGACTCTGCTCCAGGACTATTGGCTACAACGTCAACTGTATTTTTTCCACACAAAGTTGCATCGGTAATATCAGCAGTTGAAATAGTTGCGTTTGTTGTTGGTGAAGCATATACATTCAACGCTACAGTACTAGAAGTTGCATTACCACATCCACCTGTAACTACAACTGAATAGTTACCATCATTAGCAGTTGCTGTACTTGGAATATTATAAGATGCAGAATTAGTCCCTACGTTTGTTGCACCATATTTCCATTGATATGAAAGAGATCCTGTTCCGGCTGCAACAACTGTAAAGGTTGTATTCTGACCTTCACAACCTGCTGTTCCAACTGGTTGAGTTGTAATGGATGTTGCAGGATTTACGGTTAGTAATGCTGCATTCGAAGTAGTTGTACCACAACTTCCTGTTACATCTACAGTATATGAACCTGCGTTTATGCTTTGTGCATTTGAAACAGCAAGCGAAGAACTATTCGTTCCGACATTGGTACCGTTTCTTTTCCATTGGTAAGACAAAGTTCCTTGACCTGTTGCAGATACAGAGAAATTAGCTGTATTATTTTGACAAAGGGTAGATGCGCTAGGTTGAGTAGAGATAACCGTTGCTGGTTGAACTGAAAGTGCAGCAGCATTTGAGGTAAGTGCACCACATCCTCCTGTTACAATAACCCTATAGCTACCTGCGTTTGAAGATGTTACTCCTGAAGCTGTATAGCTTGAATTGGTAGCAGTATTAATAGGGGATCCTCCAAATGTCCACTGATAGGTCAAAGTACCTTGACCTGCAGCTGTAACACTGAAGTTCGCATCGTTATTTGTACATGTTGTAACCGCGGCCGGGTGAACAGAAATACTTGTTGGTGTATTGATTGTAAATGCTGCAGTATTCGATGTTACATTTCCACATGCTCCCGTAACAACTACCGTATAATCTGCTACATCACCTGCACCAACTCCTGATAAAGTTAAGGAACTAGAAGTTGCTGTACCGTTAGCTGTAATATTGACCGTATTCTTTTTCCATTGGTAGGTTAACGTACCCTGACCTGCTCCCGTTACAGTAAAGTTTGCTGTACCCGATGCACATGCTGAAGTAGCACTTGGTTGAGCGGTTATTGATGTTGCAGTATTTACTGTGGTAGTAATTGCAGAACTTGTTGCTGATGGTTGAGTTACACAAAGACCATTTAAACTTGAAGTCATAGTTAAGGTAATTTGATCTCCGTTTACTAAACCTGTAGTAGTATAAGTTGAATTGGTTGCTCCTGATATCGCTACTCCACCTTTTTTCCATACGTAACTTGGTGTTGCACCCATATTTGCAGATGTATTCACACTGAACGTAACAGATGTCCCAGGACAAATTGCAGCTATTGCAGAGCTTTGAATTGATACAGTAGGTGTTGAAGCCGAACTTGTCAATGTTATCGTACTACTATTTGTAGCTGACGCACTTGTTAAACACGTCTGAGCCGATGGTGTCATTGCTACATAAATTTGATCGTTATTAGCAGGTGAAGCTAATTCATACGTAGTTGAATTTGTACCTACCGTTGCACCATTCAAATACCATTGATATGTTGGTGAAGCACCACCATTTGTTGGCGTTGCAGTAAAGGTAATAGAACCACCACCACAAGCGGAAGTTGAAGACGCCGAATTGGATACCGAAGCAGTAATGTTCGGATTGACAGTTACAGTGATTGTTGCCCTAGAGGACTCACAATTGGAAGCTGAACGCTGAGCTACATAGTAATCAGTATTACCAGCTGTGGATGTAGAAGGTGTTATTGCTGTTGTTGAACCAGAACCACCTGTTGGAACGGTGTACCAATACAATGTATTTCCAACTCCAGCTGTTGCTGTAAGGGCAGAAGCGCTCGCATTTTGACAATATGCACTTGGATTGGATGCCGAAGGTGCACTTGGGGTTGCATTTATTGTTGCCGTAACCGATGTTCTGCTACTTTCACAACTATTCGTACCAACCTCAGATACATAATAGGTTAATGTAGTAGCGGTTGAAGTGGAAGGCGTTGGAGCGCCTGCTAATGGTGTTCCACCTGTAGAAACTGTATACCAGTTTTGTGTGTTGGAACCTACCGGTGTACTTGCAGTCATAGGGCTTGAAGTAGCGCCTTGACAATACGAAACTGCTGAAGCAGTTGGTGCTGTTGGAACCGCTTTTGTTGTAAATGTAACCCCAGTTCTAGAGCTACTCACACAGCCTGTAGTTGTATTTCTAGCTTGCGCATAATAGGTTGCTGTAGCATTTGCAGGAACTGAATACGACGTAACACCTGTTCCGTTTGAGGGCGATGCTAACACAGAACCACTGCTTGAAGCTGCGTACCAATCTGCTGTTTCGCCTGAACCAACAGAAACCACTAAGTTTTGGTTGGCCGCATTAGCACATTCTGTTACATTACCGGCAGATACCGGTGCTGATGGCAAAGCATTTACTGTAATACTCACCGATTGTGTAGTTGTACATTGTGTATTTGGATTTGTTGCCGCAACACTGTAGGAAACTGTACCAGGTGTATTTAAATTTGCGGTTGTGTAACCTGTTGAGGTTGCACCATCGATATTTGAACCACCTGTTGCCCATTGGAAAGTGTAGTTGGCACCTGGAATAAATTTCCATGCGGTATTTGTTATAGTTCCTGTATTTGAATAGGCAGTTGCACCAATCGTTTGTGTTAAATCTTGGAGACCAACAACTCTATTTGAAGATGTTCCAAAGGCACTTGAGTTTGTAACATGAATTTCAACAATACCCGTTGTTTCACATAATTTTATTTGAACTGTATTTGTCCCCCCTGAATATCCTGCCACATTTAGATATTCTATAACAAACTTACGGGTTGGGGCAATACCATCTGTAAAAACCCTCAAAACTCCACTTGTAAAATTTAAATCTACAGCTGCTGCTGCAATAATATTAGCAGGATAAGCTACATTAGGAAAATCTCCTGAATTGTAAGTATATTGACCCAAACCGGCAGATGATCCAAATTGTAGAACACCATTTGTTCCAATGTTTACTGTAGTATATGGGTTGCCAAAGAAATTATATGTAAAAGGAATTACAACATCGTTAGCACTTCCATCATCTACATTACATGCGTTACACAAAACTGTTGGTGAAACGGCAGTAGATGGCGCAAAAGTCATTGTTGAATAAGTAAACCCAGAACTTGACAAATTCGAAGCTAACACTGCTGGATTACCCGCACAAACCGCCGTTGGTGTCGATGTTGGTGTAAATGCAACTGCATCGATCACACCTACTGTTTGCGTGCCAGAAACGGATCCACAACCTGCTACTGTTGCATTAATGGTGTAGGGAGTTGTGGTTGTTGGACTCGCCACTGTGGACGCTCCTGAAGTTGTAGATAAGTTTGTGTTTGGAGACCATGTTATTGCAGAACCACCCGTTAATTGCGCACTTAAGGTTACAGAACCACCTGCCTGACAAATAAGTCCATTTGCAGGGTTGGAAACTACCATCGGACGTACAGTAAAAGAAACTGCTGTTCTCGATGCGCTGGCACATGCACCGTTGTTATCTTCCGCATAATAGGTTTCTGTTCCTGAGGCGCACTCTACTGGTGTTTGCCAATTATCCCCTGAACCAACAGAAGAACCTCCTGAAGCAGCTGTGTACCATAAGGTATTAGCTCCTGCAGAGGATGTTAAGGTTGTTGCACCACCCACATTGATAATTGATGAACCTGAAACAGATGCTGTTGGAGTTGAAGGAGCCGTACCTGCTACCGTTACTGAAACTGCATCAGAGGCGGAGCAGCCGTTCTGAGTAGAGGTTAATGTATAAACCGTTGTTGTAGTTGGACTAGCTATCGGATTTGAAATACTTGAACTCGAGAGTGCCGTCGAAGGTGACCACGAAAAATTCGAATGAGTAATGGTAATAAATGGTCTTCGTGTACTTAATGTTCCAACAGAAGTGGCACATTGCGGACTTGCGCCATCTGCAGTTGCTTGATTACTCACATTACCTGCTGCAGCCAAAGCTTTAACTGTAGCAGTTGTCGATCCAGTTACGTTTTCAGTAAAACAATAATTAAAGACTAAATTATCAGTTCCGTTCCAAGCAGTAGTAGGAATGCTAAATGTAAATGTTTTAACTCCAACTGCACCCGTAAAACTACCTGTATACGCGGTTGTAAAACCCGTTAAAAAAGTTGTTGTTAAAGTCGTTGTAGCACTTGAAATAAACTTGTAACCAATTTCCATAGAGGAGCGATTTTCACCTGCTACAGTTACTTCTAACGAAATACTTTTTATTGTAGACCCAGCAGTCATTCCTGATGCTGTTAGTTCTGCTGCTGTATATAAATTTTGGGTTCGAGCATTTCCCCAGCCTGTTCGTAAAGGATTACCTGCATTGGCTACGAGTGTTCCACTTTGAGCTGCAGGTGTGCCAGTCTGATCTGCAACTGCTACACCTAATTGAACTGATTGACCAGAACATACAGTTGCGTCAGCACCAGCGTTTACTGTAGGTCCAGCGATAATAGTGGTTGCCGTAGAACTCGTTGCCGATACTGCAGAGCAACTGCCAGAAGTATAATTTACAGATACTGTTTTACTACCTGTTGTTAAATACTTTAATGTAACGGTATTATCTGAACTTGTACCACCAGAAGTGATTGTGTAATCTGTGTTTAATGTTCCAGGGAAGGTCCATACATAGTTTGATTGACCAGCCTGCGTGGTATAAGTTAAAGCTGTATTTGAACAACCTGTTGCTCCTGGCTGAGCGGCGAATGTTACGGTAGGGGTAGCATTTACCGTTGCGGTAACAGCTGTTCTAGCGGCGGTAGTACAACTGTTGGCAGTTGCGTCAACATAATAAGTAGTTGTTGTACTTATTGATGGTGTTGTGTAGCTTATTCCTGTTCCTAAACTAGCGCCACCCGATGCTGCTGCATACCAATTTATGGTACCTGAACTCGCTGTTGCTCCTAATACTACCGTTCCAGTTCCACATCGTGAATTCGGTGTTGTTCCGGTAATGGTTGGTATATCATTCACTGTAGCAATAATTGCTGTTCTAGAACCAGTTGTACACCCACTTGATGTTGCATCAACATAATAAGTTGTTGTTGAACTAAGGGAAGGTGTTGTATAACTTGTTCCTGTTCCTAAACTAGCACCACCAGAGGCAGCTGCATACCAATTTATAGTACCTGCACTTGCTGTTGCTCCAAGAGCAACTGTTCCGGAACCACAACGAGAAGCTGGAGTTGTTCCAGCTATAGTTGGAATCGCATTTACTGTAACCGTTATTGCGTTGGATGTAACAGACGGAGTACATGTACCACTCACCACACAGTCGTAGCTTCCTGCATCAGAAGTTGTAGGATTTGTTAATGTTAACGAAGCTGTTGTTGCACCACCGAACACACCTCCATTCGAAATGTTTACGCCACCTTTTCTCCATTGGTAGCTCAATCCAGCACCAGTTGATGTAACGGTCATTGTTTGCGTTCCACTGCCTGAACAAGTTGCCGTTGGCGTTGTTGGTTGACCTGTAATTGCTGGAAGCGCATTAACAGTAAGTGTTCCGTTTACGTTTGTTGTACCATTCCAAGGACCGGCGTTAAAGCCTCCATAAATTGTACAACCATTGTACGTGAAACGCATTGTATAATAATAGGTTCCTGCAGTTAGAGAAGAACCAAAGGTTCCTACAAATTCATCGTCGTTGATTTGTTGGGCGTTAAAAGAAGCACTGCCCCATGTCCAACTACCTCCAGATGGATCTGAATTTGAAGAACTATAACCATACTGAGCTGTAATACCTGCTCCTGCTCCTGCTGCCTCCGTAACGCCCGATTCATAAACTTTTCCATAAATACTTGCATTACCTCCTACACAGATAGCTGCTGTTGATGGGAACTGTAGGTTTGCAAAATCTAATGTTTCGCTAACTGTTATCGTTCCCGTAAAACTAAATGCACAGTTTGAAGTTCCAGAGGTTGCATATGTATAGGTATAAACTCCAGATGCTGATGGTGTTCCACTTATTGTCAATACGCCTCCACTAACTGAACCAGATATTCCTGTTGGTAAAGAACCAGAAGTAAGTGTAGCGTTATTCGCCCCATTTCCTAAAGTATAAGTAATATTTGTAATTGCTGTTCCTTTACAAACGGTTTGAGCGTTGGTACCAACAGCCGATGATAGTGCAGCAGTTTGAGAAGCAGGAACAGTAGCTGTTCCATTTGACCCGCCACTTCCATAAACACCACCATATCCACCATATATTGGACAACCCGCATACGAATATCTATAGGCATAATACCATGTTCCTTGTGTTAAGCCAGCACCTAGATCTGCACGGAACTCGTCGTTATTACCAGATTCAGTATTATATGTTGCAGAAGTCCAATTTGTCCACGTATTTGGATTGGTGTTAGTTGAACTCCATCCTAAATCTGCTGTGAGACTTGCTCCCTGTCCAACCCCCGGTGTTGTTCCTAAACGATAAACTTGACCATAAAAAGTAACAGTAGATCCACAAATAGATTGAGGAGAAGCTGGAGATTGGATATTCCCCCAAGAGGCTGGTGTAATCACTACATAAGACGCTGAAGCAGCACTTAAACATTTACCACTTTCTGTTTGGGTAGCGGTAAGAACATCAGCAGCAGCTAATGTTGAAACTGTTGCAGACCATGTACCGCTACTTACTGTAGCTGTTCCAATACTTAACCCGCCTCTTATTACTGAAATAGTTGATCCATTTACCCCGGTTCCTGAAACTGTTGTGTTTCCGGGACATATTGGGCCTGTAATGACTGGAGCTGCTGAAACAGATTGAACTGTGTTTGAACCTGAAGCAGCACTCACACATTTACCAGATTCTGTTTGAGTTGCTGTTAATACATCTGCAGCAGCTAATGTAGAAACCGTCGCAGACCATGTGCCACCTGATACAGTTGCTGTTCCGATAGAAGAACCACTTCTTATAACACTTATCGTAGAACCATTAATTCCAGTTCCAGTAACAGTTGTGGTACCAGGACAATATGTTCCTGTAATTGTTGGCGCAGTAGAAATAGATTGAACCGTATTTGAGCTAGAAGCTGAACTCACACATTTTCCACTTTCTGTTTGGGTAGCGGTAAGAACATCAGCAGCAGCCAATGTTGAAACTGTTGCAGACCATGTGCCACCTGATACTGTTGCTGTTCCGATAGAAGAACCTCCTCTTATAACACTTATGGTTGAACCGGTTACACCAGTTCCAGTAACAGTTGTTCCACCAGGACAATATGTACCTGTTATTGATGGCGCAGTAGAAATAGATTGAACCGTATTTGAGCTAGAAGCTGAACTCACACATTTTCCACTTTCTGTTTGGGTAGCGGTAAGAACATCAGCAGCAGCTAATGTTGAAACTGTTGCAGACCATGTACCGCTACTTACTGTAGCTGTTCCAATACTTGACCCGCCTCTTATTACTGAAATAGTTGATCCATTTACCCCGGTTCCAGAAACTGTTGTAGCACCAGGACAATATGTTCCTGTAATTGTTGGAGTGGCTGAAACTGCTGAAACAGTTACTGAAGTCGATTGGAGACTAATTGTTTTACATGAAGCAGTTGCGCGAGCTGTAATTACATCACCAGCCACCAAAGCTGTAAGACTACTTTTTGTCCAAGTACCAGAAGAAACAGTTGTTGTACCAAGAGAAGTTGTTCCATTTAAAATTTCTATGGTTGTTCCAGTAGCTTCCGAACTTGTTCCACTTACAGATGTAGCTCCTGCACAAATTGATGAATTTACAACAGGCGAAGAGGTCATTGTTGGTTGTGTCCAAGTAATGACAACTTTACCCAGGGCCCCTGAACCACCAATTCTATCAGTAGTAGTTGTAGCTCTACCTCCCCCTCCTCCTCCTCCTGGCGCAGATCCAGCAACTGCAGCAGTTGCTCCGTTTCCAGCATTTCCACCTGCACCACCACCTGCTACAGCCGCAGCTCCTCCAGAAGCAGAACCAGCAGAACCTGGGAGACCATCTAAAGCGGTTCCAGCACTACCGCCTCCGCCACCGGCAGTTGCACCAGTTGCTCCTGTTCCTCCGGCACCACCATATTTACTTACATCTCCAATATTTCCAGAACTAGCAGCAGCACCGCCATTTCCACTTGTACTATTAACAGTTGCGACAACACCACCATTTCCACCTACAGCAAGAACAGTTGCTCCCGCTGAAGATCCTGCAGTAGAATTCCCAAAATATGTAGATCCTCCGGCACCACCACTGGCTGTCGCACCTACTGTTCCAGCTATTCCAACTGTATAGTTGTATGAAGTTCCAGAAGTTAAATTTGTGAACGTTTTTTTTGCGTAGGAACCACCTGCGCCGCCGCCACCACCTGCTGGATTACCAGTTCCGGCACCACCACCACCACCAGAACCCCAACATTCAACAACTGTTGAACAACCAGCAGGATAAGATGTCCATGTAGCATTACCTACTGTAGATTTAGTGGTTACAATTGACCCAGATGGAATGTAACGGTAATATCTTCGTGATCCATCAGCAGATGAATTCAAAGCAGTAATTGTACTACTTGCAGTATAAGTATTCGAATTAACGGTTGCTGACGTAGTATTAGTATGATTTGTTGTATTAATTGTATAGACATTACCAGCAGATGTATTAATAGAAAACCCAGCGTAATAGGCCGTTGCTGTACCAGCACTAGCTGACATTGCTCCATAAACCAATTCAATAGCGTTAATAGATTCGTACAATCTCACTTGATATGTATTCGTAGCTGCTAATGTTGTTGAGAAAGGTGCATTTACAATCCACTCAACTACAAGCGTCCTATATGGGCTTGTACCTATTATTTTATAATGAACTTTTCCAGCTAAACCAGTAGCCTGATCATTCGCAAAAGCGGAAATTGAAGGTACAGTGCTGTTTGGCAAAGCATAAACTGTATTAACTGGCAAAGCTCCTAATGTTAGAATACCATTGGAGGATGCTCCAAACTGAGAATATTGCCCACCAAAGAATGTATATCCGAAAAAAGTTACAAGTGACGCATTTACTGCATCATCTTGTGCAGAAGCTACCAAAGAAGTAGTTCCGGTTGACATATCTATTGCATCACCGTACATGTTTTTTGTCAAGGATGCATCTGCTCCTGTGGAAAATGTATATGAGAGTTGCCCCCAAGCGCCTGAAACAAAAACAGACAAAAACAATACAAACATCACTGCTGTTTTCACAAACGCATTTTTAGAATTGAGGTAAAAATTATCCATAGTAGTAGATTTTTTGATGTAAGAAGGGTTATTTGACCCGTTATTTTCGGTGAAAGCCGGATTGATTTGACTTGAAAGTGTAGAATCATTCGAAAGAACATTCGCTTTTACACTATTTGGGTATTTCTTGGTTGAGTAGTTGTTTTTCATGGTACTCGGGGTTTTAATGTTTTTTATTGATTGCAGATTGCACACTTCGACAAGCTCAGTGCAGGGATTGGCAGATTGCGATCCACCTTTGATTGGTAAAAATGCGGATTGGATATTTTTGTTAATCAATTTAATTTTCATAGCAAGTTATGCATTTTTAATATTTCTGCCAACTTTGAATCGGTTTTAGCGAGTTCGCGGAGGGAAGATAAAATGGATTTATTGGTGCTGTCTGATTTTAGCAAGTCAATTTGTACTTCAATTTCTTTGACTTTGGATTCAAAGGGGCGAATCATGGTACGTCTGTCCCAAAGGGCAAAGATGATGGTAGTTGCAAACATTCCACCGAATAAGGCAATCATCCAGCCCATGAAGGTGTTTGATTGTTCGAAACGTTGGTTTACCTGTTCAAAACGTTTATCAACTTGTTCGAAGCGTTTATCTATTTGTTCGAAGCGTTTGTCAATTTGCTTGAAGCCTTCGTCTAATCGTGTTTCGGTTCTTATAATTCGGTCGCGATCTTCTTGAGTAAAGGAAACTGGGGTTGATTGAGAGAAAGTAATATTTGTAAAAAAGAGGATGAAGAATGCACACTTCGACAAGCCCAGTGCAGGGATTGGTAGATTGCGCACTTCGACACCCTTCGACAGGCTCAGGGATTGCTCAGTGCAGGGATTTGCAGATTGCGATCCACCTTCGATCGGTAAAAATGCGGATTCGATATTTTTGTTAATCAATTTCATTTTTTATAGCAAGTTATGCATTTTTAATATTTCTGCCAACTTTGAATCGGTTTTAGCCAGTTCGCGGAGGGCTTCTGTTAAATTTTGGGTCTTTCCTTTTTCTTTTTTCACTTCTATTTCAACCTCATCAACGCGTGTTTGAAATGGTTTAATGAAGGTTCTTCTGTCCCACAGAATAAAACCAAACAGCATAAACATGGCACCGATTAGTATACCGAAATACCATTTTATGTCGGCCTTTACTTCATCAATCTGTTTTTGCATTTGATTAGATCTATCCTCTGCTTGCTTAAATTTTTCGTCCAATTTTGTTTCTGTACGTATCATTCGGTCGCGGTCTTCTTGGGTGAAAGAAACGGCATTTGATTGTGAGAAAGAAATATTGGTGAAAAAGAGGATGAAGAATGCACACTTCGACAAGCTCAGTGCAGGGATTGGTAGATTCACTGCGTGGCTGCCTTCGGCGGTGCGGGTTAATGATTTGGTATATGTGTTTAAAAAATTGATTTTCAAAATTATTTATTTTAAAATTAATTAATCATCAGTTTTATTATTGCAGACATAGCACCTACTAAAGCAATAAATAATCCTAATAACAACGCAACCATCCATTTGATGAGGTCAACTTTGGTGTTGGCCAAGTCTTCTTTTGTTAGTAGAGTTGATTTCATTGTGGTTTTTTTTTATTAAAATTTTAATGTCGCTAAAACTAATCCTGCAACGGCAAGTCCAGTTCCCACTACCCAAAGAATTAATTGGTTAAATCTTTTCTCAATTTCAACTTGTAGTTTCAATAAATCCTCTTTAATGACAAGTGTTTGTTTTGCTTGATTAAATTTTATTGAATCAATATTATATGTCTGCATTGTTGATGTCATAACTATTGTTATTTACTCATTGAAAAAAAGTAAGTTAGTAAACCAGCAATTACTGTAATTTGTCCAATCCAAAATATAAACATCCATTTGATTAGTTCTGCTTTATTATTTGCCAAGTCTTCTTTCGTTGCCAATAATTGTTTTGCATCTTCAAATTTATGGTCAACTTTTTTTTCTAAAATTTCCACGAAGGCCTCGGCTTCTTTTTCGCCAAGCTTTGCTTTTAGGAGTTCGTAAAGTTTTATTTCAGAGACGATCATGGTTAATGTGCTAATTATTTAATGTGCTTTCGCCGCGGCGGATGTTTAATGATTTAGTATGTGTGTTTAAAAAATTCATTTTCAAAATTATTTATTCAAATATAAGCCAATGATTGCTGCCATTTGTGCGATCCAAAAACCAACCATCCATTTGATGAGGTCAACTTTAGTTTCGGCTATTTTAATATCAAGACGAGCTATATCCTCTTTTGTTGCTAGGGTTTGTTTTGCATCATCGAATTTATCATCCACTTTTTTTTCTAAAATATGCACGAAAGCCTCAGCTTCTTTTTCACCAAGCTTAGCTTTAAGGAGTTCGTAAAGTTTTATTTCAGAGACGATCATGTTTGAATGTAGCGTGTAGAATTTAAAATGTAGAATGTAGAATTAGCTTTACTGTTGCCTTTGACGATGCGGTTTCCATATTTTTATTACCTATTTTCATTTTAAAGTATTAATTTAATGTTTTACTAGTGTAGATTTAACAAAAAATTATTAATTAAGGATGCTAAGATATATATTAATTTTGGATAGTATGTAACTTTTGTTGCTTGTTATTGTGTTTTTTGTATAATTTTAATATTAAGAAGATTTTTTTAAGTTATAGGTTAAACGCTTGTAAACTAAATACAAACAAAATTATTTTGCTTTTATATAGTTTTTTTCTTAATAAATTTTTATTTAATAAACTATGTCAATAGATAGTTATTGTCAATTATTTAATAACAAGTTGTCAATAAACCTAACGAAAAAGACGCTGAAATCTTTCCGGTGAGATAGGTTAGATGAAAATTTGAAGTGTATAATCTATTATTTGGTGTAATCCTTCGAGAATTTGAAAAGTAGGTTGGTGAAAAGTGTATATACCTAAAATAGGTTGACCGTTTTGGTTATAAATCTACCGGTCTATCATGACTATCTTTCCCACAACTTATTCCAGCAATATAACCTGTTGTCCAGGCTGATTGAAAATTAAAACCGCCCGTAATTCCGTCAATATCTAATACTTCCCCTGCCAAAAATAGTCCTGAGACTTTTCTGCTTTCCATCGTTTTTATTTCAACGTCTTGTAAAGAAACACCCCCTGCAGTCACAAATTCTTCCTTAAAAGTTGTTTTACCTTTTACTTCGTAACGGTCATTAATCAAGGTGTTTACTAATTTGTTTAAGTTCTTTTTACCTAAGTCTTTCCAACGTATTTCTTGAAGAATTTCAGATTTTTGGAGTAAAAAATGCCACAAACGATTCGTAACAGGAAAAGGGTTTAGATTACCAATCATTTTTAAACCATGTTCATATACAATTCCATCAATGAATTTTCTTAACTCCTCTTCTTTCACTTCATTCAGCCAATTGACTAAAACAGCAAAATGATAATTTTTATCTTCCAATACACGAGCACCCCAAGCAGAAAGTTGTAAAATAGCTGGTCCGCTCATTCCCCAATGCGTTACCAATAGTGGTCCTTTTCCAAGCAATTTCGTTCCTTCCACTTTTACCGTTGCTTTTTCTACCACATTTCCCATCAATTCACGAATCGGATTTTCAGGCATATTAAAAGTAAAAAGCGATGGAACTGGTTCAATGATGGTATGACCCATTTTTTCCAAAAACACAAGTCCTGAACGTTTTGGTTGACCGCCAATTGTAACAATTAGACGATTGGCCTGAAATTGTTTTTCTCGCGTTTGAAGGATGAAAATAGCCTCCTTTTTCTCAACAGCTATTACGGATTGATTATACAAAATCTTCACCCCTAGTTTTGAGGCTTCGGATAAAAAACAATCGATTATTGTTTGAGAATCATTTGAAAGAGGGAAAATACAACCATCGGGATATGTTTTCATATCAACTCCACGCTCTTTGAACCATTGAACAGTTGAATCTGCATTGAATTTTTCGAATGCTTTTTTGAGATAATTTTCACCTCGTGGATAATGAGTAGCTAAAAGTTTATTATCAGAACAAGCATGGGTTACATTACAACGTCCTCCTCCAGAAATTTTGACTTTTCCTAAAGCTTTTGCAGCTTTTTCATAGATTGTAACTTCTGCAGCGGGGTATTCTTTCTTAGCTGTTAGGGCTGCAAAAAAACCTGCTGCACCTCCACCGATAATGGCAATTTTCATTGGACAAAGATAGGGAAATGAAAATAGAAGTGAAAAAGCTCAATCAAACTAACAAAATGAAAATGAATGAGGGGTTTTAAGATTAAATCACTAACTTTATTTTCAACTCAACAATTTCACGATGCGCAAGATTTTATTTTTAGACACCGTTCATCCTGTTTTAAATGAGCGACTGACCAAAGCTGGATTTGAATGTATTAATGGGACAACGTTTACTTTGGAGGATATTCAAACTGATTTACCTGAAATTTTTGGATTAGTGATTCGTTCTAGATTTACAATGAATGCTGAATTTTTGGCAAATGCGCATCAATTAAAATTTATCGCACGTTCAGGTTCAGGTTTGGAAAATATCGATCTGAATTACTGTAAAGGAAAAGGAATTGTATTATTTAATTCTCCTGAAGGAAATCGAAATGCCGTTGCTGAACATGCACTGGGGATGCTCTTGGTATTGCTCAATAAATTGCATATCGCTGATCTTCAAATTAGAAATGGTGTTTGGAATCGGGAAGTAAACAGAGGAGAAGAGCTCGACGGAAAAACGGTTGGAATAATTGGCTATGGAAATAATGGCGCTGCTTTTGCTAAAAAATTACGTGGATTTGATGTGAAAGTGATGGTTTACGATAAATACAAAACAGGATTTGGTGATCATTTTGTTCAAGAATGTACCTTAGACGCTATAAAAGAACAGGCTGATGTAGTCAGTTTTCACATTCCTCAAAATAAAGAAACGAAGTACTGGGCGAGTGAAGATTTCTTTCATTCGTTTGCAAAACCAATTTTACTTTTGAACCTTTCAAGAGGAAAAATCGTAAATACAAAAGACTTAGTGAGCGCACTTAAATCGGGCAAGGTTCGTGGTGCTGGATTGGATGTTTTGGAATTTGAAACAAAAAGTTTTGAATCCTTCTTTGAGCAATATCTTCCTGAAGAATTTCAGTATTTAATCGCTGCTGAGAATGTTGTTCTTACGCCACATGTTGGTGGTTGGACGAAAGAAAGTTACTTCAAATTGAGTGATGTCTTAGCGGATAAAATTTTGGAATGGGAAGGAGCTATTTGATTCTACTTCAACAAATCCAATAATTCTTCCACTTCATATTGAATTTCGTCTTTAATTTCCTTGTAAGCATTGCCGGTTGCAGGACCGCTAAATCCAGTGAAAATCTTTTGAATTTTTCCTTTTTTGTCCACGAAAATCGTGGTTGGAAAACTCATAACTCCATTCAGCATTGGAAAGTGACGTGCAGCAACTTCTGTTTTAGACGTTCCAGCCAATACTACTTTATAGGGAATTCCAGTGCGTTTTTTAAATGCTTTTAATTTTTTAATTTGCGCTTTTTTGTCCTCCCCTACTTCATAAGCAAGCGCTACAATTTCCAAACCTTGTTTGTTGTACTGTGCATATAAAGTTTTGAAATAATTTATTTCATCAATGCAGTTCGGGCACCACGTTCCCATAATTTGAAAAATAACCACTTTGTCTTTGTATTTCTTTCCGGGAAACGAAAACGGTTTACCATTCAATTCCTCTAACTCCTTAAAATTGAAAGCTGCATCATTGATGACATACGTCAATTCTTCGTGTTCGCGTAATTTCGCTTGTTCATTTTTAGAGGCAATCCAATCGGTTGAAAACGAAACACCACTGTAGTATTTTCCTTGAATAGAATCTCCAGAAATTGTTCCCGTAAAGTAAAATGCCCATGAACCATTGAAACTTGAAAGCGCAAATTCATTCCCATTCATATTCCCCTCTAAGAATCGGTAATCGCCTGTTTCAGTTAAAAAAGTACCTGTTACTTTGGTGTTTTTAACTTCAAAAGACCCAATAGCTTTTCGTGGTTTTGCTTTCGGATTAAAAGTCACGTCCCATTTACCAGTTAAATTTTGATTGGCATTACTATTTCCAGCTGCTGAAAATGAAATACGTTCAATGTTTTCAGCAGAAATATAAGCATTCAAGGGAATTTTTATGGGTTCTTTACGCGCAAAATTGATCCAATATCCTCGCAATTCATTTCCCTTTTCAGAGACTTGAAAAACAATTTGTGCATCCATTTCAGGAAAATGAGCATAAACACTATCGTTTTTCACCGAAATGTCTCTCAATATAATTCGCTCATCAGCATTGACAACTTCTAATCGTATCTGATTTTTGTTCTTAGAAATATCCAGAAAAAAAGGAATAAATAAACGATCATTCATCGCTAATTCCGCCCGCCAATGACCAGGTTGTAAGGCTTTAATTCCTTGGGAAAATGTTGGGTTAACAGCAACTATTAAACATAAAAGAAAAATTGATCGCATAAATTTGGTTATATTTCACAACGAAATTAAGCTATAATCAAATAGTAATGCAACTTTTAAATAATTATACAAGTCTTTGACAAGCGCTATGGATGATTTCACATTAGTTAATGAATGTATAAAAGGAAATCCAAAGGCGCAAAAAGCGTTGTTTGACAAATTTGCCCCTAGAATGTACAGTGTTTGCTTACGCTATATGAAAAATGGCCAACAAGCAGAAGATGTTTTACAAGATGGATTGGTGAAGGTTTTCACAAAACTCCCTGATTATAAAAATGAAGGCGTTTTAGAAGGCTGGATTCGTCGCATTATGGTAAATACTTGCTTGGACCAAATTCGCAAGAATGTAAAATTTCAAGGCGACATTCAAGCAGAAGAAGTGGAATACAAACTAGAACACAAAGATTTTATAGCCGAGCGATTAATGGCAGAAGATTTGATGAAGCTCGTTCAAAGCATGCCTGAAGGTTATAAAGTTGTTTTTAATATGTTTGCGATAGAAGGCTATTCACATCAAGAAATTGCAGTAGCACTTGGCGTAACAGAAAGCACATCAAAATCACAGTATTTGCGTGCAAGGGCCTATTTGAGAGACCGATTAGAAAAAAGATAAAATGGAAGAAAAAGATAGTATTAAAGATTTGTTTCAAGAAAAACTTTCGCAGTTGGAAACACCTGTGCGTCCTGAACTTTGGTCGGCGGTTTCTTCTTCGATTGCAAGTTCCTCAGCGGTAGCAACAACAACTGGAATATCGCTTCTTGCAAAAATTACTATTGGTATTACCATTGCTGCAAGTGTTACAGGAACGGTTATTTTTCTTTCTAAAGATGAAGCGAAGGAAACTCCAAAAATTGAGGTTCAAAAAGCCAACAAACAAAAGGAATCTAAATCAAACCCAACTGAAAATAAAGTAGAAAACAATTCAACTGTTTCTACATTCAACAATTCGAATCCTGTAAATCGTGTTTCTGAGAATACTGCGACAGCAACAAATAATATATTTGAATCGATAATTGACAATTCTTCTTCTAACAACTCAAGTTTAGTGGAAGGTCCTATTTCTTACGCTCAAATTGAAACAAAAGAAGAAGTAAAAGCACCAAAAAATAATCCGAAGGTCGAAACATCTACTTCAGCTCAAATTCAGGAACCTAAACAAAACGTTGCAACAGAAAAATTACCTGAAGAAAGCAAATTACAGTTTAAACTTCCGAATATTTTCACCCCAAATGGCGACGGAAACAATGACTTTTTAAAACTAGATATCGCTAACGTTACTGAGTTTGTTATTGTGATTCTTGACGCGAAAAGCGATATTGTATTCAAATCTGAAGACGCTGATTTTAAATGGGACGGAACTAATTTAAAAGGCGACAAACTTCCAATTGGAAATTATATTTACTACGTAACCGCTAAGGATTTAGAAGGAAAAGCTATAACCAAATATAGTTCGCTTACAATCAAATATTAAGTAATAGGTTGTATTGCTTTAGTATTGCTAACTTCTACTGTTCCGATATAAAAATAGATGATTCCTATTGTAATAAATAAATGCGAAACATCATTTTTATCAAACCAATTAATCGGATTGATTTTCATTAAAAAGAAAAAAGCACTTGGTAAAATAATAGCAACTCCCCAATAAAAATATTTGAAAGCTTTATTCTTCGTTTTCGATAATGAATAGCCCAAAATACCTGCGGATGTTAGGACTCCAACAATTGTATGAATAGCTAATGGAAGAAAGCCTAATTCTGGTTTTTCATTTATTACTTGCGTACTTATCACCCAAGCAAAAATTATAAAAACAAGAATCATTTTATAAAAAATGAAATTTTCATATTTTTTTCTAGATGCTTCTGCCACGATTTCAGATGTCATTGCGCGCTCAATCAGATAAATAGCCACAATTCCTGTAATCCAATTTGGCATTTTTCCCATTGCACCAAAGTAATAGAATAGCGCATGTCCCAAACCACCTAGAAAGGAGCTAATTCCGAAAAGAATGAAAAACTGAAACCAACGTTTTGAAAGCGTAGTATTAAAGTGCTTTTTATAAAGTAAATATCCCAGATATAAACTAACAAAAGCCATTAGTGTGTCTGTTACAAGCGCATTGGGTTCCAGAATTTTATAGTCCATTAAAGAACATTCTAGTTTTGGGAAATCCTTACCGATTATCATTTGAAAGCTTAAAATTAAGCTAAAAAGAAATTATTTCTTTCTAGCAAGCACTTTTTCAACAGCAGCAACAACATCCGCCGTATCGATTCCGTATTTCGTCATCAACTCCATAGGTGTGCCGCTTTCGCCAAACTTATCGTTTACTGCTACAAATTCTTGAGGAAGTGGATCGTGTTGTGCCAAAACTTGAGCAACTGCATCACCTAAACCGCCATTTCGCATGTGTTCTTCAGCAGTAACTACGCAACGTGTTTTCGCAACTGATTTTAAAATTGCGTCCACATCCAAGGGTTTGATGGTGTGCATATTTATCAATTCCACAGAAATTCCTTTCTCCGTCAATGTTTTCAAGGCTTCAATTGATTTCCAAACCATGTGACCGCAAGCGATAATTGTAACGTCCGTTCCTTCTGTCAACACATCTGCTTTACCAATCACGAATTCAGCATCTGGTTTCACAAAAATAGGCATCACAGGACGACCAAAACGCAAGTAAACTGGACCATTGTGAGCCGCTGAAGCAATTGTAGCTTGTTTGGTTTGGTTAAAATCTGCAGGAACAATCACCGTCATATTTGGCAACATGCGCATCATTCCGATGTCTTCCAAAATTTGATGTGTTGCACCGTCTTCACCTAATGTCAAACCTGCGTGAGAAGCAGCAATTTTTACATTTTTTTGAGAGTAAGCAATGGATTGACGAATTTGATCATACACACGACCAGTTGAGAAATTCGCGAAAGTTCCTGTGAATGGAATTTTACCACCAATTGTCATACCAGCAGCCATTCCCATCATGTTTGCTTCCGCAATTCCAACTTGAAAAAAGCGCTCTGGATTTTCTTTTTTGAAATCGTCCATTTTTAATGAACCTGTCAAATCCGCACAAAGTGCAACCACATCTGGGTTGGTTCTTCCTAATTCTGCTAAACCTTCGCCAAATCCTGAACGGGTGTCTTTGTTGCCTAAAATCTCAAATTCCATGATTAAAAATTTAATGTTATTGTTTTATTTGAATCTATTCTGAATGCTTTCTCTTTTGTGTAAGCCGTTGACTTTTGGTCTTTTTCACGGTACACAACTTTGTAATTTCCGGGTTGTAAATTCAACGAGCCTTTCGCTGCGCCAACTTCTAAATTACACACCCATTCGAAGTTATTATTTCCTCTGTCTACAAAAATTTGTCCTACTAAGCCTTTCGAACTTGTGTAATTCAATGTTCCAAAAGCGACCACATCGATTGTTGTGATTTTACTTTGGCTTACCTCAACGCGTTGATACGTTCGTGGCAAAGTAAAAATTTCCACATCATAAGTTCCAACCAAATATTTCTCTTTCGAATTTAATTCTTGGTGGTTCAACGTTTCTGTTTTGTCTTTTTGCATCACGCGCATATTCAAGTGACTGAACGTTTTGCTAATTGTTGACAAACGAATGAATCCTTGCGGCGCATCTATCTCAATAACGTTGTGTTTGTATTTCTGAATCGATACGTTTTTCTTCTCAATTTTTGGAAGTGTGTTCACTACAACATCGTATTTCAAATCGGGATTCAAAATCAAAGTATCTGGATTTCCGTAGCGATTCAAAGTGTGTGTGAGCGTATATTTCAAGTTTTTTGTTCCAGCTTCGTACATGAAAACCGTAACGTCTGTTTCCTTCGGTTTTTTGGTAATATCGTACAAGTTTATTTGAGCCGTTGTGTTTAATAAAGCTTTAGAAATTACATTATTCAGCACTATTTTGAATGCTTCCTTGCTTTCTGCATCTGTAAATGCTCCAATACAATTAAATTTTTCCAAATAGGATAAATCCATTCCTAAACCGATAACGAAGGGTGTAACTTTCACTCCTTTTTCTTTCAGTTTTTTTGCAATCACACACGGGTCGTTGTCGCAAGACTCCAAGCCATCTGTAATAAGAATAATGAAATTTCGTGCTAATGTATCTGGAAAATCGCCAGCAGAAGCTTCCAATGAACGTGCAATTGGTGTTGCTCCTTTTGCTGCTAATCCACGTACTTTCGTTTTGATGGCATCGATGGTATTTGTACCGAAGGGTACTTCTAATTTCGTATCGTTACAATCTTGATACGTATTCGTCACATTCGATTGATGACCATAAACACGCAATGCTATTTCTAAATCTGGAATTCCCCTTAAGCCTTCAACTGATTGCATTAAAATGTCTTTCGCTGCCGCCATTCTTGTTTGTTTATCCCAATCTAAATTCATGCTATTCGAAGCATCGAGGATAAAAAGAATGCGCGTTTTTTGTTGAGCAAAAGAAATGCTGGTGCTTAGAAAAAGTGCTATAAAGAATAAAATTCTCACTAATAATCGCCTAAAGTTTCTTCCAATTGATTCAAGGCAGATTGTAATTGTTCAGCGTTTGGTGCAGATCCGTGCCATTTATGTGTTCCCATCATGTAATCAACTCCTTGACCCATTTCAGTTTTCATAATGATGACAATCGGCTTGCCATTTCCAAGTTTGGATTTAGCAGTTTGCATTGTTTCGCGGATGCTATCAAAATCGTGTCCATTCATCGAAAGAACGTCCCATCCAAAAGCTTGCCATTTTGCTTCTAAATTTCCTAAAGACAACACATCGTCCAAATCTCCATCAATTTGACGGCCGTTATAATCGATTGTTGCAATTAAATTATCCACTTTATTTGCTGCGGCGTACAGGGCTGCTTCCCAAATTTGACCTTCTTGCAATTCTCCGTCGCCGTGAAGTGTGAAAACAGTTGAGTTGTCGCCATTTAATTTTTTCGTTAGTGCAGTTCCAATTGCAACAGACAATCCTTGACCCAATGAACCAGAAGCCATTCTGATGCCAGGTAATTTTTTATCAGTTGATGGATGACCTTGCAAACGCGAATTTAATTTTCTAAACGTTGCCAATTCACTCACTGGAAAATAACCAACATGCGCTAAAACACTATAAAATACTGGAGAAATATGACCATTTGACAAAAAGAAAACATCTTCATCTTTGGCATCCTTTGAGAAGTTTTCTGGATTGTGTTTCATTCCTTCGAAATACAAATACGTTAGAAAATCAGCGCAACCTAAAGAACCTCCTGGGTGACCTGAGCTTACAGCTGCTACCATTCTTACGATATCTCTTCTAACTTGTGAAGCGATGTTTTTCAATTCTTCGTTTTGCATTTTTGTGGTGTTTTTTTCGTTTACAAAGCTAAGTTTTATTACTATTTGAGTACTTCGAAAGTTTAAAAATTATGAGTAACTTTTCAACGACTTTTGTAAATAGAATATATTCAGCTATAGAAAGTAAAGTGATGAATTTTAACGCATAAAAACTTTTTTAGCGTAAATACTAATCGCGATAATAAATTAAGCTTTTCATCGCTGGAAATTAAGCTTTGATTACTTTTGCTTAAAATAAAATTACATGAGTAATCAAACTTTTGCAGAAGACATTCAGCAAGGAATTCCAACCATAATTCCAGCGAAAAAAGCTTTTGACCCGACAGTAAACCATGCTCCAAAGCGCAAGGAAATACTTTCGAAAGAAGAGAAAAAATTAGCACTTCAAAATGCTTTACGCTACTTTCCAAAGGAACAACACGCTGAATTAATTAAAGATTTTGCAGAAGAATTGGATGTATTTGGTCGCATTTATATGCACCGCTATCGTCCAGATTACAAAATGTATGCACGACCGATTTCTGAATATCCAGGAAAATCGGAGCAAGCAAAAGCAATCATGTTGATGATTCAAAACAATTTGGATTATGCCGTTGCTCAACATCCACACGAGTTAATAACTTATGGTGGAAATGGTGCGGTTTTTCAAAATTGGGTGCAATATCGCTTGACAATGAAATATTTGTCGGAAATGACCGATGAGCAAACATTAGTAATGTATTCTGGTCATCCGATGGGCTTGTTTCCTTCACATAAAAATGCACCACGAGTTGTGGTTACAAACGGAATGATGATTCCTAATTATTCCAAACCTGACGATTGGGAAAAATTCAACGCACTTGGTGTTACACAATACGGTCAGATGACAGCTGGTTCGTATATGTACATTGGCCCTCAGGGAATTGTGCACGGAACAACAATCACTGTTTTAAATGCAGTTCGACGCATTGCTAAAAGTCGTGATGATATTAAAGGTAAATTATTCATTACCGCTGGTTTGGGTGGAATGTCAGGAGCGCAACCTAAAGCTGGAAATATAGCTGGTGTAATTTCTGTAACCGCTGAAGTAAATCCAAAGGCTGCAAACACACGTCATTCACAAGGTTGGGTAGATGAAATTATCAGCGATTTGGATGAATTAACCGTTCGTGTTCGTAAAGCGAAAGATGCTAAAGAAACCGTTTCAATCGCCTATTTAGGAAATGTGGTGGATGTTTGGGAAAAATTCTTCGACGAAAACATTTATGTGGACTTAGGCTCCGATCAAACTTCGTTGCATAATCCGTGGGCAGGTGGTTATTATCCTGCAGGACTTAATTTCGAAGAAGCAAACGAAATGATGGCAAATGAACCTGAGAAATTCAAAACGTATGTTCAAGAAAGTTTGCGTCGTCACGCTGCTGCAGTAAACAAACACACTTCAAAAGGAACGTATTTCTTTGATTACGGAAACGCTTTTTTACTGGAGGCTTCAAGAGCTGGTGGTGAAGTGATGGCTGAAAATCACATTGACTTTAAATATCCATCTTACATTCAAGATATTTTAGGTCCGATGTGTTTCGATTTTGGTTTTGGACCTTTCCGTTGGGTGTGTGCTTCAGGAAAACCAGAAGATTTAGAAAAAACAGATGCGATTGCTTGTCAAGTTTTAGAAGAAATGATGCTGACAAGTCCAGAAGAAATCCAACAACAAATGGCGGATAACATTCAGTGGATCAAAGGCGCACAAGAAAATAAATTAGTAGTTGGTTCGCAGGCACGCATTTTATATGCCGATGCTGAAGGGCGCATGCGCATTGCAGAAGCGTTCAATAATGCAATAGCAAATGGTGAAATTGGACCAGTAGTTTTAGGTCGCGATCACCACGATGTTTCTGGAACGGATTCGCCTTATCGCGAAACGTCCAATATTTACGACGGTTCAAAATTCACAGCGGATATGGCGATTCAAAATGTAATTGGTGATAGTTTCCGCGGTGCAACTTGGGTTTCCATTCATAACGGCGGTGGCGTTGGCTGGGGTGAAGTAATCAACGGTGGTTTCGGAATGTTGTTAGATGGAAGCGCTGATGCTGATAGAAACTTGAAAATGATGTTGCATTGGGACGTAAACAACGGAATCGCAAGAAGAAATTGGGCGCGTAATGAAAACGCTATTTTCGCTATCAAACGTGCAATGGAAGCGGAACCTTTATTGAAAGTGACGTTGCCGAATATGGTCGATGAATCTTTACTAGAAAATCTATAATCCGTTTTGTTGACGAGTGAAAAGAATAATGTAGCTATTACCTTTAATCGGTCTTCTACAAATTATTTCTTTCAGTTTAATGCATTGCGTTTTTTCGCAGCTTTGTTGGTCTTAGTTGGACACGCTGAATCCTTGCGTGCAAGTGCAGGAGGGCCTAGTTTTCACAAGCTGAATTTTTTCAATAATGGTCAACACGCCGTTACTTTTTTCTTCGTTTTAAGTGGATTTTTAATTACATTTTTACTGCTCAAGGAAAGAAACAAAACGCAAACGGTTCAAGTTAAATCCTTCTATTGGAAACGAGTTGTAAGAATTTGGCCTTTGTATTTTTTGTTGCTTTTTATCGGACTCGTTCTTCAACCTATTTTTATTGAATTACTTAAACTGCCGTATGAAATTCCCTATTCTTGGTCTGAAAGTTTACTTTTCTTTATTGCTTTTTTACCAGGTATTATCACGTTTTATTTCGGAAATCACCTCTTGGAACCACTTTGGTCAATTGGTGTTGAAGAATGGTTTTATTTGATTTGGGGACCTTTATTGAAATATGTTCCGAAAGATTTATGGAAATGGATACTATTCTTGTTGTTTCTAAAACTTGGGCTAAATTACTTTGCTAGTCTCCAGGTTTTTCCACCCGTAATAAATTATGTGATAAGGATGATGCGTTTTGAAGCTTTATTCATCGGTGGATTATTTGCGTGCACCTTTTTCATTACAACCAACCTTCAAAACAAGCTGTCAAAAATTAGATTAGTAGTAGTTCTAATTTCAATCCTGAGTTGTTTTTTAATCATTTTCAATGGAAGTTTTTTTGATCAGCTTTTGCTTAAAATTGGGGTTGAGGATAAATCACTAAATCTTTTCATTTGTTCAATTTTCTTTGGTTTATTAATTTGGTCAATCGCCTGGAAAAACAAGAAGACAAAATTTTTAGACGCTCCATTTATGGATTATTTGGGCGAAATCTCCTACGGAATTTATATGTATCATTTGGTAGTAATCACCATCGTTTGGGCTGTTTTACAACCTTTAAATCTGGAGTTTCAACTTGAAACATTACTTTACCATTTACTTGGAATTACTTTCACGATAGGCTTAGCGGCACTTTCCAAAACTTATTTTGAGAATCCTATATTGAAATTGAAAAATCGATTTTCTGTGTAGAAATTTAAATATTCCTTATTGTAAATAGTAAAATAAAGTATAATTGAAAATCAAGACTTTATTCGAAGTGAGAACTATTTAAAGAATATTAGCGAACCTAATCGGCCTTGAATTTTATGGTTTTAGCTACTGAACTGAAACTGGTTAATTTTAAGGATTTCTGTAAGAACATCCGCCAAAATCCAGTTTCAGAAAGGAGCTAAAATTGTTCGCAACGAGTTGTAAGTAGTTGTAAAATAATAATTTGCGAACAAAATAGAAATTCAGAGCCTTGATTTTTTACCTTCGGTGCTGCTTGCGCGGTGTTTCTTTTTCATCAAGGAAAAAGAAAGGCAAATAAAATAACAATTTACCTAGGATTATTTTTTGAGTTTTATTTCAACAGGTATTCTGACTAATGCTAGGAAAACGAAGACTAAATAGAAATTTGTTTAAATTTATACAATTCAATCTTCCTCTTTTTATGAAATTAAGTTTAATCATTGCCCTTATTTTTAATAGTTTAAACCTAAGTTTCCACTCACAAGTAAACGATACCGTGCGTTTAAATCACTACAAAGTACTTGCTTCGCATAACAGCTATAAAAAACACCCCAATCCAAAAGTCATTAAGTTTCTTTCGAAGTTCAAAAAGCAACTTGGCCCTTCTAACGACCCCGAGCAAATGGATTATGGACACGTTCCGCTACCTGAACAATTTGACAATTACAACATTCGAGGAATTGAAATCGATGTGAATTACGACCCAAAAGGTGGATTGTACCGAAAAAGAAAAGTAAATAAACTGATTACAGGCTTGCGACAAAAAGTTAAAGATCCAGTAATGAAACAACCCGGTTTTAAAGTATTACATATCGCCGACGTTGATTACGAAACCAATTATTTGACCTTTAAACAAGTATTAAACGATCTAAAATCGTGGAGTAACGCACACCCAAACCACACTCCTATTTTCGTGAATATAGAATCGAAAGGTTTCAATCCGGGAGATGAATCGGGATTTTTGCGCTTCTTGGGATTCAAACGAGCTCTACAATTCGATGCTCAAGCCTTCCAAGATTTAGACAAAGAAATTCTGGAGATTCTTCCCGCAGATAAAATCTTCAAACCAACTGATTTAAAAGGTAATTATTCCTCAATTAAAGAGCGTTTAAATACAGAAGGCTGGCCACTTTTGTCAACTTGTTTGGGAAAAATTATTTTTATTCTAGAAGGTAACAACCAAAACTTATATGAACAATCAGGTGTAAATCGTCCGATGTTTGTTTACAATCCTCCAAACGGTGACAATACGGCTTTTGTGGTTAAAAATGATCCGATTGGTAACGAAAAAGAAATTGAACTGCTTACTCAAAAATACATTGTGCGAACGCGTTCAGATGCAGGAACATTGGAAGCTCGTGCCAATGATTACAACCGATTGAAAGCAGCGATACAAAGTGGAGCTCAAATCATTTCTACTGATTACTATAAACCCGACCCAAGGCTTGGAAGTTTTGTGATTAAGCTAAAATAAATGTTGAATTTTTCGAAGCTATTTCCTCCGCTGAGGTGGATATCCGTTGCAATCTTTATTGGTAGTGAAAAACACCAATAAAGGATTTTCACTTCTATAAGGGCTAAAAAAAATACTGTAAATTTAATAAACCCGCAACGGCGTTGAACCCGAAGAAAAGTGATTTTTCCATTTCAGGTATCAAAAGAAGTGAATAGCTTTCATCTGAATATGAATAATGGGATTTATTCTATGAATGTAACTGATTTGGAAAGATATCAAACCTTAGTGAAGAAATTGGTTATACAGAAGTAAATATTGGTCACATTTTAATTATTGGTCACCCCCTCTTAATCTCCCCTCAAGGGGAGAAACTGAATAGTGAGAGGGCTTTAAAAAATTGGAAAAGAGATAGATTTAACTCAAATCAATAATTTCTTCCGAAGTGAGATTGAAGCTTCCTCATTCGCCGCGGCGAACGAGGAGGATGACATTAATTATCTAAATAAATCACCAATAATTCTGTCGTTCGCAATTAATAAGCAATTTGGTTTTCCGTTCGCAATTAAAAGCCTTACCCCAAAAACGGATATTTATAATCTGTAGGTGGAACAAATGTTTCTTTAATTGTTCTTGCCGATGTCCATCGTAATAAGTTCATCATTGCACCCGCTTTATCGTTTGTACCTGAACCTCTTGCACCACCAAATGGTTGTTGTCCCACGACAGCTCCTGTTGGTTTGTCGTTGATGTAGAAATTTCCGGCAGCGTTTTCCAATTTTTTCGTTGCCAATTGAATCGCATAACGATCTTGCGACAAAATAGATCCCGTCAAGGCATATTCTGAAGTTTCATCTAATAATTCCAATGTTTCTTCAAATTTCTCAGCATCGTAAACGTAAACTGTCAAAACTGGCCCGAAAATTTCTTCAACCATTGTTCTAAACTTCGGATTAGTCGTTACTATAGCTGTAGGATCGATAAAATATCCTTTAGAATTATCATACGTTCCTCCCGTAATGATTTCTGCGTCGTCTTGTGTTTTGCAATAGTCAATGTATCCAGAAATTTTATCGAAAGCTTTTGAGTCGATAACCGCATTAACAAAATTACTTGTGTCGTCAGGCGTTCCCACTTTAAATGAGTTCACTTGCTCAACGAAAATCCGTTTAACTTCAGGCCAAATATTACTAGGAATATAAGCTCTAGAAGCAGCAGAACATTTTTGTCCTTGGAATTCAAATGCGCCACGTGCCATTGCAGTTGCAACTTCTGCAGGAACAGCAGATTTGTGAGCGATTATAAAATCCTTTCCACCAGTTTCACCAACGATTCTTGGATAACCTTTGTAAATCTCTAAGTTGGAACCGATTTGTCTCCACAAGTTTCTGAAAACGTTCGTTGAACCAGTAAAGTGTAAACCTGCGAAATATTTGTGTTTGAAAATCACTTCTCCCGCAACTTGTCCACTTACGGTAACCATATTGATAACTCCGTCTGGTAACCCTGCGGCTTTGAATAATTCCATAATCACTTGCGCCGAATAAATTTGAGATTCAGCTGGTTTCCAAACAACAACATTCCCCATTAATGCTGGAGCAGCAGAAAGATTGGCTGCGATTGAAGTAAAGTTAAAAGGAGTCAAAGCAAACACAAAACCTTCTAACGGACGGTATTCCAAACGGTTCCACATTCCTGATAATGATTCTGGTTGCTCCTTATAGATTTGAGTCATGTATTGCACATTGAAACGGAAAAAGTCAATCAACTCGCATGCCGCATCAATTTCTGCTTGAAAAACATTTTTCGATTGAGCCAACATCGTTGCAGCGTTTAATTTTGCTCTGAAAGGTCCAGCTAATAAATCGGCAGCTTTTAAGAAAATTGCAGCGCGCTCTTCCCAAGGCATATTTGCCCATTTTACGCGTGCTTCCAAGGCAGCTTCGATTGCTTTTTCAACGTGAACTGCTTCCGCAACGTTATAATATCCTAACACTTTTTTGTGGTCATGTGGAGACGTTAACGCTTTCTTGTTGGCTGTACGAATCTCTTCGGAACCAATATAAATTGGAACATCAATGGGCTCTTGATTGTACATTTCATGGTATTTAGCTAACAAAGATGTTCTCTCTGCTGAACCTGGCGCATAAGCTTTAACTGGCTCATTAATAGCAACAGGAACGTTGAAAAATGCGTTTGACATAATAATAATTTTGTTGCAAAAGTAACGATTGTTAACTATCCTTGCAATGAAATAAAACTCAAATAATTGCAACCAAAGACACCACCGCTTTTTACCCACTATTTTTTAATCTTTTTGATTGGATTATTTGTCAATTCTCAAAAAGTATTTGCTGAAAAACAAACAACTTTTCATTCTTTTAAAGATTCAAAGTCTATTGAAGGAAAAACCCGAAAAGCACTTGAATTATGGGAATATTACTTGCGTAATGACGTCGATTCATTACAATTTTTAGCCTCAGAATTGGCAACGAGTAAAAATCGAAATTCCTTTTCTCATGCTGTTTCTAAACGTATTTTCGGCTGTTTTCAAGTACGAAAAGGTAAAATTCTTGAAGGAATTAAGTTATTAAAAGAATCTAAAAACTATTTTCTTTCTATCGGCGATATGCAATTGCTTTGTGAAGAGTTGAATGAATTGGGAATAGCCTACTATTTACTGGGGGATTTAGAAACCGCTGCTTTCTATTTCAAATCTTCTTTAACCACAGGTACTCAATCACCTAAAGAGACAGATGCCATTTTAGCGGAAGTAAATCTTGCTAAAGTATATATCGCTGAAAAAGATTTTAAACAAGCTACTGCCATCCTGAATCATTATATTTTCAGTGCTAAAGAATTAAAGAAATGGGAGGCTGTCGCTAATGCTTATTCAGTTTTAGCAGATGTAAATCTAAATTTAGAAAAATACGAACTAGCTAAAACACTTTGTAAAAAGCAATTGAAGTATGCAAAAAAGGGGGAAGCATTAAACCTAAAAATTAATGCGTTGAATAATCAAGCTTTGATATTTTTCTTTGAACGCAATCCAAGTAAAGCCCTTTCACTTTTTTATGAAATTCTAAGCATTCGGAAAAAACAAAATATTCCATCCAAAATTTATGATGCTTATTATAATCTTGCGAGTTTTTACGTGGATGAAAATCCAATTCTCGCGAACTCATTTATGGACAGTTGTATTTTAATGGCTGAAAAAGGAAATTATCTTTTCTTAAAATTGGAGGCCTTAAGGTTTAAGCGAGATGAGTTAAAGCAGTTAAACTTAGATAAAACAATTGCCACCTTAGAAAACCAAATTGAAACGCTAAACCAAGCAAATGAAAAGGAAAGAGAAGAATTAACACAACTTTTAAAACAAGAAATTAGACCAATTGAAGAAAATAATATACGTGTTGTTTTAGCTATAATTTTCGGTTTTTTAATTCTTTTAATTTTAATAATTCGCTTTCGTTTTTTTCGTTAACGAATCAAAGTTATGAATCCTTGACCAGTAATTTCCTCCCCGGCTTGTCCAGTTGCAACATATTTATAGAAATATACACCTGCTGTTGCGTCGTTTCCTCCATTCGTTTTACCATCCCAACTACCTAGTGGATCGCTTATTGTAGCCATTAGATTTCCCCAACGGTTAAAAATCAACAATTCTAAAGAAGCTAAATTTTGAGAAGTGACAAAGAAAACATCATTACTTTGATCGTCATTTGGAGAGAATACATTTGGAACAAAAATTTCTGGAGGCAGCAAAGCTTTCACAATTTTAGAAACTGTATCTGTACAATATCCATTTGACGCAACCATGTAAACAATATAATCTTGTGGAGCAATCGAATAAGAAGTATAAGTTGAACCAATATTAGTTGTAAGTGTATCTAAACCGTTTCCAAAATCCCAAACGTAGTTATTGGCATAAGAACTATTGTTTGTAAATGTAACTTGCAGTGGTACATATCCAGCAGTTGTACTTGGGGTAAAGTCAGCAATAGGTACAGGTAAAGCTGTAACTGAAATTGTTGCCTCACCAACGCAACCATATTGGTCTATTCCAGTTACTGTATAAACTTTATTTTGATTTGCTACAAAAGGAACCCCATTTGAAACACCAAAATTCCAACTGTAAGTTGCGCCTGGGCCTGCGCCTGAAGCATTCAAAGTCACTTGTTGACCAACACAAACGATAGGAGGAGTTCCCGGGTCAATAATTGGCGTTTGAATTACAACAACTGTAATATAATCAACTGTAATACAACCATTATCACTTGTACCATAAACAGTATAGGTTGCTGTTTGAGTTGGTGCAAAGGCAACGCTATCCACTACTGGAGCATCCCATTCAATAATTGGCGTTCCTACCGCATGTAAAGTAACAGATTCACCAATACATATTAAAGTATCTTCACCACAATAAACTGGAATGTTTGGATTTACTGTTACGGTTGATGTTGCAGGTAAACTTGAGCAACCATCTAATGTGTAGATTAATTCGTAAGTAGTTGTTCCTGATGGAATTAGAGTCAAATTAGCTGTCGTAGAATCTACAGGTTGCCAATCGTAGGTTCCACCGGAAATGCTAACAGTCGAATTAATAGTTACTTGTTGTCCTTGACAGATGGTCTGGTTTGGACTCAAGACTACTGTTGGTTTTGGTTTAATTGTGATTGTTAAAGTGTCTGTTGTAGCGCATTGGGAAGGATTAGGCGTAAAGATATAATCTGTAATACCTGCGGTTGTGGTTACGATGGTTGGAACATTCCACGTACCTGTTATTGTTGGGGTATTTGAGGAAGATGTTGGCAATGCTAATGGATTAGTACCTTGACACAAAGCAGAAATTGGATCGAAAGTGGTAGTATCTGGTACGATTACAGTAATATCCATTGTGGTTGGAAAAGCACATTCACCTGGGTTTGGTGTAAAGGAATAGGTTGTAATTCCAATTATGGAACTATCAATTAAAGATGGACTCCAAGTTCCTGCAATCGAAATGGTATCAACAGAATTTAAAGAGAGTATTGGCGAGGGTGAATTATGACAAATAGATGGAATTGTATCAAAAGCAGGAGTAAATCGAGTAATTACATAAACTGTTGATGTGTCGGTTGCTGTGCATAAAGCTCCAGCATCATAAGTAACAGTGTAATTTGTAGTAACAGTTGGAGAAACCACGATGCTTTGAGTTGTCTCACCGGTTGACCATAAATAAGTTCCACCAGACCCTGGATTAGAAGCTGTAATGGTTGCGGAGCCAGCTTCACAAATTACAGGATCGTTTGCTACTATTGTAGGTACGTTGTTGCTTAATCCAACAGTAACTGTTTGAATAACTGGTGGTGTACAAGATCCTGCATCATCAACAACTACTGTAAAAGTTCCTGCAGGTAAACCAGAAATTGAAGCAGTTGTTTGAGGTGGGGTTGTATTCCAAGAATAATTATAAGGAGGGAAACCATTAATAGCTGTTACCGTTGCAGTCCCATCACTTCCGGCACATGAAACTGGAGTTGTTGTGGCTGTTGCATTTAAAGCAGTGGAACAATCTAAAAAATCAACAAACACTCCAGAATCATAAATGCCATCTCCAGCATCAGCGATTGCTAATTTAAAATGATACGATTGACAAGGTACAACATCTATGTCACTTGTAATGATGGTTGTAAAAGCATCTAATTTGATTGCGGTTCCAGTTGCATTATTTACGTAAAAAGAATTATTAGTGGTTGCATTAACGTTATCAATACTTACGATAGTGCCATTTGGCAATGTTGCAATATTTGTGTTAGTGTAAGTTCCTCCAATTGGATTTTGTCCTGAAACAAAAAAACCAAAAGCATCATTATATCCAGAGCTAACAAATTCAGGATATTCTTCTGAACCAAAAACAAAACGAATTCTCAAGGTTGAACAAGAAGGCACTACATCAAATTCAAGAATACAACAGTCATTTGTTGCTTCAAAATCTAAAGTATTTAACTCTGGATCATTACAAATAGAATTATTATTTGCACTCCAAAATGCAGAACCATTTCCTGTTAATGTATTGACATTACCCGTTGTCAACAAAACACCAGAAGGAATACCAAGATTTGTAGTACCACCACCAGTAAATGTTCCGTAAGCATTATTTGGGCAAGTGATTACTGGATTTGTAACTGTTAAACCAGGGCCAATCATACTACTTATTAATGCAGTTGCTGTTCCTCCTTGATTGGAGATAACGATTTGAGAAAAAAGTGATTGTGTGGTTACAAATGAAAAACTTAAGAGAAATATAATTGACTTAATTGACATATTTTAGTTTTGATATGAGTTAAACGTGTTAATACAAATTTAAGTTGCACATAAAATTAAGCAATTGTTTTTCAAATAAAGTATAATTTTGGGCACTTATGCATTTAGCAAACCTTCATTTAATAAATTTCAAAAATATTTCCGAGTTAGAAATTCAATTTTCAAAAGGTATAAATGGCATCGTTGGAAAAAATGGAAGTGGGAAGACCAATATTTTAGATGCAGTCTATTACCTAAGTATGTGTAAGTCGTATTTGAATACAATAGATCGCCAAAATATTCAATTTGAACAATCTTTTTTTAGTGTTAACGGAGATTGGCAAGTGGATGATAAGCAAAGTAATGTGCATTGTGCGTTCAAACATGGAGCTAAAAAAGTGTTTAAATTCAATAAAAAGGAATACGAAAAGCTAGGCGACCACATTGGGAAATTTCCTGTTGTTTTTATTTCTCCTTACGACGGAGATTTGATTGCAGAAGGAAGTGAATTGCGGAGAAAATGGATGGATGGAATTTTATCTCAGATTGACAAAGATTACTTAGAACAAATTCAACGCTATTCCAAAATTCTTGAACAACGAAATGCATTACTAAAAAACATGTTTGAACATCGCCTATTCGATCGTGAATCAATTGCTGTGTGGGATTATCAATTAGTACAGTCTGGGCAGTTCATTTATGATAAGCGCAAAGAGTTTTTGGAAGAATTTATTCCCGTTTTCAATCGCTTTTACAATGAAATTGGTTTAGAATCGGAACTTGTGAATATCGAATATCGCTCTCAACTCAATGATGGTGACTTTTTGGAACTTTTACACGATGCTGAAAAAAAAGATGCATTTGCGCAATTTTCAACTGTTGGTATCCATAAAGATGATTTAATTTTCACTATTAAAAACCATCCGGTCAAAAAGTTTGGTTCTCAAGGACAACAAAAATCTTTTCTTATTGCCTTGCGAATCGCTCAATATGATTGGTTAAAGCGACACAAAGGAACAAATCCTGTTTTGCTGTTAGATGATATTTTTGATAAACTCGATAATCAACGAGTAGCAAAATTAATTGAATTGGTAACGACCGATTATTTTGGTCAAGTTTTAGTAACTGATACAGACCCAATTCGTATGAAACAATTGTTTGAGGGACTTTCTATTGAGAAAAAACTATTTGAAATTGAAAACGGGGAAATTACTACCCTTTTTTAAGATTACTTTTCTTTACCTTATCATTTAAAATAAAGAAATACAAGAATTATCACTGCATATCTAATGAATTTACCGATTGCAATAAACAAAAAGCTCAAGAACAAATTTGCTCTAAAAAATCCCAATGCAATTCCTATGACATCACCAACGAAGGGCAACCAAGAAAGTAAGGCTAACCAAACGCCATACTGATTTATTTTTTGTTTCCAATTTTCGATTTTTTCTTTTGTTGCACCCACTTTTATCA
>CALPMC020000021.1 GCA_943324565.2 Chitinophaga pinensis
AAGAAATTATGGTTTAATCACTCAACCTAGCGTTGAAGCTTAGAATAAAGTTATGATCAAAGTCACTATTGACGATATCGAAATTGAAGTAGAACCAGGAACAACAATTTTAAATGCTGCTCGTCAGGCAGGTGGAGAAATTGTTCCTCCAGCAATGTGTTACTACTCAAAACTACCAGGTACAGGTGGGAAATGCCGTACTTGTCTTGTGGAAGTTGCTGCTGGTTCAACAGCTGACCCTCGTCCAATGCCAAAATTAGTTGCTTCGTGCTCTACGAATGTAATGGACGGAATGATTGTTAAAAACAAAACAAGCCAAAAAGTACACGATAATCGTGGCGGAGTTGTTGAGTTTTTGTTAATCAATCACCCTTTAGATTGCCCAGTTTGCGATCAAGCGGGAGAATGTCATTTACAAGATTTAGGCTACGAACATGGTTCAGCTAAAACACGTTACGAGGAAGAAAGAAGAACATTTGAACCAATTGATATTGGCGATACTATCAAACTTCACATGAACCGATGCATTTTATGTTACCGTTGCGTTGAAGTTGCTAAACAACTAACTGACAAAAGAGTACATGGAGTTTTAAATAGAGGTGATCACTCAGAAATTAGCACTTATATAGAAAACGCTGTGGATAGTGATTTTTCAGGAAACATGATTGATGTGTGTCCCGTTGGAGCATTGACAGATAGAACCTTCAGGTTTAAAAGTCGTGTTTGGTTTTTAAAACCTATGGAAGCTGAAAGAAATTGTAGCAAATGTGCCGGAAAATCAGTTGTTTGGATGTTCGGAAAAGAAATTTATCGAGTTACAGGTCGAAAAGATCAGTATGGAGAAATTGAAACAATAGACAATAAAACTGCATGGATCTGCAACGAATGTCGTTTTGAGAAAAAAGAAGCTAGTGACTGGAACATTATTGGTCCAAGAAGTATTAACCGTCATTCTGTTATATCTCAAGGGAAATACAAGACAAATATGACTAGACGAATTAAAAAATTAGATTGATGGACACTGGATTATTAATTGAAAAGTCAGTATTAGTTTTAATAATTTTCCTTATTTCATTAGGAATTGCTGCTTATCAAACTTACTTTGAACGAAAATTAGCAGCTTGGATACAAGATCGTGTTGGTCCAGATCGTGCTGGTCCATTTGGTATATTACAACCAATTGCTGACGGGGTTAAAATGTTTTTGAAAGAAGACTTTATACCGAAGGATGCTGATAAATGGTTATTTATTATAGGTCCTGGAATTGCCATGTTTACCTCATTGATAACTAGCGCAATTATTCCTTGGGGAACAGATTTAGAACTTTTTGGAAGAACTATTACTTTACAAGTTGCTGACTTTGACATTGGTATACTTTATTTATTTGCTGTTTTATCAATCAGTGTTTACGGAATTATGATTGGTGGTTGGGCTTCAAATAATAAATACTCCTTATATGGAGCAATACGTGCCTCCTCTCAAATGATTTCTTATGAATTAGCGATGGGAATATCAGCGATAACTATAATCATGCTTTCTGGAAGTTTAAGTTTAACTGATATTGTAAATAAACAACATGGAATGAATTGGAATATTTTTTATCAACCAGTTTGTTTTATTGTCTTTTTTATCTGTTCAATGGCTGAAACAAATCGTGCACCATTTGATTTACCTGAATGTGAAAACGAGTTAATTGGAGGATATCATACAGAGTATAGTTCTATGAAATTAGGTCTATATCTTTTCTCAGAATACACGGCAATGTTTATATCATCTGCAATTATGGCAATTTTATTCTTAGGAGGCTACAATTTCCCTGGAATGGATTCAGATTTTTTCAAGGATCACAACAATCTATTAGCTATTACAAGTATAATAGTCTTTTTCAGTAAAATATTCCTGTTCATTTTCATCTTCATGTGGATTAGATGGACGATACCAAGATTCCGATTTGATCAATTGATGCACTTAGGATGGAAAGTTTTAATTCCTGTCGCAATGGTCAACTTACTAATCACAGGAATTGTAATTGCAATAAAAGAAGGTTGGTTTAACGAATTAATGTAATGGAAAGTCTAACTAATAGAAAAAAAGTAGTTTCTGACAAACCGATGACATTCATGGAAGAATTGTATTTACCTGCAATTTTCCATGGGATGAAGGTTACTTTTAAGCACATGTTGCAAAAAAGAAAAACGATTAAATATCCTGAAGAAACAAGAGTCTTTGCTCCAGTTTATCGTGGTATGCACGTATTAAAAAGAGACGAAAAAGGAAGAGAAAATTGCACAGCATGTGGTTTATGTGCAGTGGCATGTCCAGCTGAAGCAATAACAATGATTGCTGGCGAACGTAAAAAAGGAGAAGAAAATCTTTACCGCGAAGAAAAATATGCCGAAATGTATGAAATTAACATGCTTCGATGTATTTTCTGTGGTTTATGTGAAGAAGCTTGTCCAAAAGAAGCTATTTTCTTGACGGATAGAATAGTTCCTACAGAATTTGAACGTGGAGATTTTATTTATGGTAAAGATAAATTAGTGGAATCAATCGAATTTCCAATTGATATAACTAAAAGACAACATACTGGTAAAAGAACTGAAAAATGAGTTTACAAATTATATCAATTATCCTAGGGAGTTTAACAATTGCGTCTGCGTTAATGGTCGTTTTAAGTAAACATCCAATTAGAAGCGTCATTTTTTTGGTGGTGACTTTTTTCTTTATTTCTAGCCTTTATATATTAATGAATGCTCAATTCTTGGCAATTGTCAATATAATAGTGTATGCAGGAGCAATTATGGTTTTATTCCTTTTCGTGTTAATGTTGTTAAACCTTAATAAATCCGCAGAGCCAGAATCTTCAATACTAGTAAAATTCAGCTCGTTAATTGCTGCTGGTGGTTTATTCTTAGTTTTAATCGCAGCCTTAAAAGATAGTATTCTTCTATCTAAAACGTATATCCCAAATAACGAAGCAATTGGTACAGTTGAAGGATTAGGAAATTTACTTTTTTCGAAATATGTAGTACCATTTGAAGTTTCATCAATTCTTTTTATTGCAGCGATGGTTGGTGCCGTTTTGTTAGCGAAAAGAGAAAAACAAATTATAGACTAACATGACAACGAACTTGAATAATATAGGCACATCGCTCGATTTCTTTGTGGTTGTGGCTATTGCACTTTTTGTTATCGGTGCATTTGGCGTATTGACACGCAAAAATATGATTGTACTCTTAATGTGCATTGAATTAATGCTGAATTCTGTGAATTTGCTTTTGGTAACTTTTTCAAAATATCACGGTGCAGCTGATCCACAAGTTTTTGTGTTTTTCATTGTAGTTGTAGCCGCAGCAGAAGCAACAGTTGGTTTATCCATTTTAATTATGGCATACAGAAATAGAAAATCAATTGATATTGAATTATTTAATAAACTTAAAGACTAAGTAGATGGGACAAAATATACTTTTATTAACGCTCATTGCCTTGCCCCTAGTAGGTTTTATAATTACTGGAATTTTTGGTAAAAAACTTTCAAAATTAGTAACGGTATCTATTGCAACCCTCGCTGTATTTAGTGCTTTTGTATGTGCTTTGATGCTATTCAACATGAATAATAAAGTTCAATATGTTCATTTATTCAATGTTGTACATTTTGAAGATTTCAAATTAAGCGCAAATTTCCAGATTGATTCCTTATCCATTTGGATGACTCTAATTATTACGGGGGTTGGAACTTTGATTCATTTGTTTTCTATTGGATATATGTATCACGATAAAGGAATTTTTAAATTCTTTGCCTACCTAAATCTATTTATCTTCTCTATGCTATTATTGGTATTAGGAAGTAATTATTTTGTGTTATTCTTCGGTTGGGAAGGTGTTGGTATTTGTTCTTACCTATTAATTGGTTTTCATTATAGTGATGAAGAAAAAGGAATAGAAAATAGCGTTGCAGCAAGAAAGGCATTTATAATGAATCGAATTGGTGATGTTGGTTTATTGTTCGCCTTATTTATGTTATTAAATACATTTGGAACTTTAGAGTACGCTGGAATAGCAGCTAAAATAAATGAATTGAAATTAAGTGGAACGTCATTACCATTGGTTGCAATTAGCGCAATAACCATCTGTTTATTCGTTGCTGCAACTGGAAAAAGTGCTCAAATTCCATTATTTACATGGTTGCCTGATGCAATGGCGGGTCCAACCCCTGTTTCGGCTTTGATTCACGCGGCAACAATGGTAACTGCAGGTATTTACTTAGTTGTTCGTTCTAATTTCTTATTTGAATTAGCACCTGCTACAAAAGATATTATTCTTTACATTGGACTTGCGACATCTCTTATCGCAGCTTTCATTGCTATGCGTCAAAGTGATATTAAAAAAGTACTTGCCTATTCAACAGTATCGCAGTTGGGTTTAATGTTTGTGGCTTTGGGAATGGGAGCTTACACAGTAGCATTATTTCATGTCACTACACATGCCTTTTTTAAAGCTCTTTTATTCCTTGGATCAGGAAGCGTAATTCACGCAATGTCTGATGAGCAAGATATTCGTAAAATGGGTGGTTTGGCTAAAAAAATTCCAATAACTCATTTAACCTTTTTAATTGGAACCTTGGCAATTTCTGGGTTTCCATTACTTTCAGGATTTTATTCTAAAGATGAAATACTTGCTCACGCATTAATGGAAAGTCCCGTTCTTTATGGTGTATTGATGATTGCTGTAACTCTTACTGCGATTTACATGTTTCGATTATACTTCTTGGTTTTCCATGGTAAATTCAGAGGTGGTAATGAGTTAGAATCACATATCCATGAAAGTGGAGCTACAATGACAATTCCTTTAATTGTATTAGCTATTTTATCTGTTTTTGGTGGAATACTAAACTTACCAGGTATTTTCTTTCATGATTACGCTCATTGGTTCAGTCATTATTTAGAAAGTACAACAGCTGGCTTAAATGAAATTGAAACACATCATTTAGAAAGTTCTAAATCAATTATGCTAATGGTTGCTGCAAGTACAATAGCAATAGGAATCATGATTTGGGCTTATATTAATTATGCAAAAAATGGGAAGTTAGCAAAAGAAGATTCAGAATTGAATGCTTGGGAAAAACTATCAAACAAAAAATTATATATTGATGAAATTTATAATTTTCTTTTCGTCAAACCACTTGAATTGATTTCAAAATTAATCTATACCTATTTTGATGTTTTATTACTTAAAAATGGTGTTTTTGCAATTGCAGGTTTAATTGAAAAAACAGGAAATATCACTCGTAAATGGCAGTCCGGATTTTTGTCAAGTTACCTTTTTTGGATGCTTCTTAGTATAGTTGGTTTAATTACTTATTACGTTATAAAAATACAGTTTTGGAATTATTAATATTACCCCTCGTTTTTGCATTAATTTCTTATTTTATACCTTCTAAAGGTGTTAAGTATTTTGGGATTATTGCATCTTTAGCCATATTTGCGGTTACAATCGGACATTTGATGAACTTCGATACGAAAGAATATGTTTCGATTTTTGATCCAAAAACAAACCTACCTTTCGGTCTAACTTTCAAACTTGGCTATGATAGTTTAAGTTTCATTTTAGTTTTGTTAGTGAACTCAGTTGTACCATTGATTTTACTTGCTAACTTCAACAAAGAACTTGCGGCTAATAAATCATTTACAGCATTGGTCTTTTTCATGCAAATGGGTTTATTGGGTGTGTTTTTAGCACAAGATGGAATGTTATTCTATATCTTTTGGGAAATCACTTTAATTCCAATTTTCTTAATCCTATACTGGTTCGGTGAACAAAATAACAATTCTGTTTTGTTGAAATTTTTCATCTATACATTACTAGGTTCCTTGGGTATGCTTCTATCTATAATTGTTCTTGGAATTTCAGCAAGTTCATTTGACTTTGTAGATATGGCTATTTATGGAGTTATTGCACCAGCAAAAATAGCTTGTTGGGTAGCTTGTGGTTTTCTTTTGGCATTTGCAATTAAAATACCTTTATTTCCCTTTCATACTTGGCAACCTTCAACATACACTACTGCACCAATGGCAGGAACGATGTTACTCTCTGCTTTAATGTTGAAAATGGCGTTATATGGAATGATAAAATGGATGATCCCTTTAAGTTTCACAGGTATTCCAACAATAAAATGGTTAGTTATAACTTTAGGATTAATTGGAGTTGTATATGGTGCTGTCATCGCCGTTAAACAAACTGATATTAAAAAATTGTTTGCATACGCTTCTATCAGTCACGTAGGTCTAATTGCAGCAGGTATAATGATTTATTCAACAACTGCTATTGAGGTTGCTATCATCCAAATGATTAATCACAGTATCGTTGCAATTGGATTATTTTTGGCAGCTGATATTATTGAAAGTAGAACTAAAACTAGAGAATTATATGCTTTAGGAGGTATTGCTAAATTGGCTCCCAACTTTGGATTTTGGTTTGCAGCTCTGACCTTTGTTTCAATCTCAGTTCCTTTCACAGCAGGTTTTTTCGGTGAATTCTTATTAATTAAAGAATTATTTACTGCCCATTGGTTTGCTGGTTTTGCAGCAGCAACAACACTTGTTCTTGGTGCCGTTTACATGCTTAGAGCTTATCAATTATCGATGTTTGGAGCACCAAAATTAGAATCTTTCGAAGATTTAAAATGGAATGAAATTCTTGTTTTTGCTATTCTTTTAGCAATTGCAATTTTGATTGGTCTTTTCCCTCAATGTGTGATTGACTTTGTAAAACCAAGTATTGAAGCAATTCAAGAATTAACTGCACACGACTTAAAAATTATAAAATAGAATGGACGCACTGATTGTTATATTTATTACTGCTTTGATAGGTTTGTTTGTCGGAATGATGAAAAAACCTAATCTTACTCTTTTTCTCTCAATTATTGGGTTATCTGCAGCCTTCGTATTAATGAGCTATTATGGTAAATACAATTCCTTATTCAACAATTTTGAAGGATTAGCATTTGATTCCTTTCATTGGCTTTTTGCTGAATTAGTTATTGGGCTTACATTACTTATAATAGTTGGTGGTTTTCATTATTTCAAAAAAGATGTTGAACATACAGCAGATTATTATGGATTGATTCTCTTTTCTTTATGCGGTGCACTTGTATTAATTGGAAGTGAAAACTTTTTTATGTTCTTTTTAGGTATAGAAATTATGTCTATTCCTGTTTATGTATTGGTTGGTATTAAAAAACAAAATATCTTATCATCAGAAGCTTCGATAAAATATTTCTTTACAGGGTCCTTTGCTACAGCAATTTTACTTTTCGGAGTTGCCTTAGTCTATGGTGCAACAGGTACTTTTGACTTTTCGGAACTCTCTTCACTTTTCGATTCTAATTCACCAATGGCAATTGTTGGTATTTTATTTGTTTTTGCAGCACTATTATTTAAAATTGGTTCTGTTCCTTTTCATTTTTGGAGTCCAGATGTTTATGAAGGAAGTCCAGATCCTGTGACTGCTTTCATGGCAACAGTTGTAAAAGTTGCTGGATTAACATCAATTGTTAGTTTGTTTGCTTATACTTTTGGAGCCGCAACGGATGTTTTACTTCCAATCTTTTATGTTGTAACAATAGGTTCTCTTTTCTTAGGTTATTTATCAGCTTTAAAACAAACTAATTTCAGACGTTTAATGGCTTATTCTGGAATCAGTAACACTGGTTTTGCAATGCTTACTTTACTTTCAGGAAATTTCATAACTCTTTGGGTTTTCTTACTTGGATATACAGCTGCAACAGTTGGATTATTAATAATTAGTCAAATTCTAGAAAAATCAAATTCCGATGAAATTGTTAATTGGAAGGGAATTGGATACAAAAATCCATTTTTAGGAGTGGTTATTCTAATATCATTTCTTTCACTTGCAGGTATTCCTCCTTTTACTGGTTTTTTCGCAAAATTATTGCTTTTAATTAATACTTATCAAAGTAATCCAGTGTTAGTGTATTTAACGTTGATTACATCAGTAATCGGTGCGTTTTTATACATTCGATTTATTCTCAATGCATTTGCAAAAGATTCGAACGCTGAGAAGATTACTATTCATCCTTTACATATTCTTGTGTTAAGTGTTTGTTCACTTGTAGTACTTTCAGGATGGACTTTGATTTTGTTTTAGTAAAAAACTAATGAGTGCTAGGAACTAATGTTTTTTGTTTTCTAACAAGAAGTGTAAGAAAAAAATATTATTTGCCCAAGACTATTTTAAATTTAAAGTCAATTAATTTTCAAATTAATTTTTTGAATTTTAGATATCTAAGAAGGGTTAAAATAAAAACTATTAATTGCAATAAAGCAAATAAATAGTGCTAAATTCAACTAAGATTTTAACCTAATAAAAAAGAATACACAATTTATAGAATAACAAAGATATCTTCAATTACCTTGAAGTTTGAAATTATAAATATTTATTTTAATTTAAACTCATAGAATAGAAAACAGAAGCTTTTGATTCTTCTTGAAAATTTGAAAACTTCAATGTATCCATTAATTCAGCGACCTCAAAGACATTTAAATTTGTTTTAGTACCCAATTCTCTATGTTTGGACAATTTACTTTGAGCAGATTGAATTGACTTATTACGTAAAGTTTGAATATAAGCTGTCATAATTTAAAGTTTAATTATGAGTTCTTTACGTCAAATATTATTCCAAGGTTACATAATTTTATTTTTTCTTATAAATGTTCTTGATTTTAGATAACCATGAATAATTTCCTTTTTCGGAAAAATAGCCATTTGCATAACCGCCGTAACCATATCCATAACCATAACCGTATCCATATTTTTTATCAAATGGATCAGTATAATTTAATACAATTACTAAATTTTCAATAACCCCATCTTCAATAAATGACCTAGGAATAGATAACATTCTCTTCTGTAAATAACCTACTCTACCAACATATAAAAGCATGTCTGCTTCATTTTTAACAACAGGTAAACAATCTGATATTAAACCAATTGGTGAGGTATCCATTATTATATAGTCAAAATTCTCGCGTAAATAAGTCATCAATTCTTTGAATCGTGGTTTTAATAAAAGTTCTGCTGGGTTTGGAGGAATATCACCAGCATTAATCATATATAATTGATAAGACTCAGAAATAGGCTGAATAATGTCATTTGGAGTTAAAGAATGATCAACAATAAAATTAGTAACTCCAGTAACGTAAGTGTTTTTTACATAGTCATTCAATTTTGGCATTCTTAAATCTAAACCCAGAATAACTACTTTAAGACCTGTTTTCGAAAGTGAGTTTGCTAAATTCATAGAAATGAACGTTTTTCCTTCCCCTGGCAAAGTTGATGAAAGGGCAATTACCTTACAATCTATATTATCTGCTAATGAAAAATTTATGTTAGTTCTCAACATTCTAAATGATTCTGAAAGAAAAGTTCTATCAGTATCGTCAATAATACAATCTGCTTTATTACTTTTAGGTATTTGCCCTAATAAGGTTAAATCCCCTAAATCTTTTGCACTTTTAACTTTGTTATCAAGTAATTCAATAAAATAAATTACACCAATTGGAATAATTAATGCTAATGCAAAAGCAATTAAATAAAGTAAAGAATTTCTTGGTGCAACCTGAATTCCTTCGGAGTATGGTGGAATTATCACTTTAATATTCGTAACTGATGCAGCTAACTCAATTTCATTTTCTTCTCTTTTTTGAAGAAGGTATAAATAGAGTGATTCCTTAATTTGTTGTTGACGAATTATTGTTCGATATTCTCTCTCAAATTTCGGCATTCCATCCAATTGGTTTTCATACCTTTTGAATTGACGTTCATAAGACTGAACCTTTAATTCACAGGAATTCTTTACATTTTTCAATGAGCGTTCCAAACTTGCTTTTATAGATGCTAATTGAGATTCCGATTTAATTACTAATGGATTATTTTCTTTAGTGTTTTGAAGAAGTTTTTTTCTTTCTAAAATTAATTTATTGTATTGACTAGTTAGGCTATTAATTGTTTCATCCTCAAATCCTAAATTAGAGGGTAACAAATCTTCAAAACCAATTGATTTAGTCATAAAATCATAAAGCAAGTTCACCAAATTCAATTGAATAGAACTTTCTAATAATTCCCTTTCGGAAGCACCTTTACTATTTAAAAAAGAATTTAAATCTGCTTGATAATCAACAATTCCTTTGTTCGACTTATAGTTTTCACCATCAGCTTCTACCACATTTAATTCTTCCAATAAAAACTTAATTCGTTCTTTTATAAAATCACTTGTATTTGATTTTACTATATTTTTATCATTCAAGCAATCAAATTGATAACTTTCTATTAATTCACTTAATATTTTATTATTCTTTTGTTGATTTGGTCCTTTAATTGAAAGTGTAATAACTGAGGATTCTTTGTTTTTCTTTTCAATTAGTAGTTCGTTTCTTAGACGTTCAATTGCCTTTTGATTGGAAGTTATTATTATTTCTAATTTTCTTCCAATCCAAGTTTCTCTAAAAATTTCACTTTTATTAAAAATAATTTTGCTTCCAAAATCATCAAACACTACTGTATCTTTATAAGCACATATTCTTCTTTTTCCACTTAGACTAATTAATTCAATTTTATTAAATGAATAAAAATTTATCTCAAAACTCTTAAAATAATTATTTGGAGCATTCTTACTTAATTTCGTTTTAATTCTAATAGGACTTTCATCAAACAGTTCAAATCGTCTCAGTTTAGATTTATCTCCTATTAAATAGGTAGTTGTATTTAAATCAAGAGAATCTACAACAGGAGCTAAGACAGAATGGCTTTTCAAAACTTCAATCTCATTCATTAAATTAGAAGAAGAGGGTACTAACTCTAATTCCTCTAAAACATTGATATTACCATTTCCGCCTTTACCATTTTCTTCATTGATTATAATTGATGCAGAATTTAAATAGATTGGAATAGTATATCGAACATACAGATAAACGGAAGAAAGAGAAATAATTAAAGCTAAAATATAGAAATACCATCTTTTTGTAAATGGTTCAATCAACTCAGTAAAATTAATAGCTTCCTTTCTTGTATTTATCACTTTAATCTTTCTTTTTATCATCTATTCAAAATTATTAATATGGAAAGAACCAAGGAGGTAACGGAAATTATCAATGAACCATTTGATTTTATAAAAGTTGAATTAGTAATGGCTGCAGCATTTGGTTCAACGTATACAACATCGTTTTGATGTAAATAATAAACTGGTGAATTAAATACTTTTTTAGAAGTCAAATCAACATGATATTCTTTGCGTATTCCATTTTCTTCTCTAACGACCAGTACGTTTCTTCTTAAACCAGAGATTTTCAAATCTCCAGCTAATCCTAATGCTTCTAGTAATGTTATTCTTTCATTTGGAACTCTAAATGTACCTGGTGAACTTACCTCACCTAAAACTGTAATTTTAAAGTTTAAAATTTGTAATTGAACAACAGGGTTTTTTAGATAAAATTTAAGCTTTTCTTCAATCAAAAGAATAGCGTCTTCCCTAATTAAATTAACAAGTTTAACCCTTCCAATTACTGGTAAATTTACTTCACCATTTCTATCAATAAGATAACCAACCGCAGCATTATTTCCATTGCTATAGCTCGATTGTTGAACGCTATTAGATTGTGCATTAAAAAGTGCTACTGTTTCTAGATCTGCATCAGAAACTGTTACAGAAATAAAATCGTCTATTTTTAGTATAGGTGAGAAATTTAAATTCGTCGAAGTGTTTGTTGAATCTTTGCTTTCTTTATTAAAATAAACCATTTTCTCTCTTGTTTTACAGGAGTTTAAAACGAAAATAAAAGCAATAAGTAGAATTAAAAAATGTGAAAAATTATTTTTTTTCATTCGTTTGTAATGTTTTGTTTAGAGATTTTAACTTAAGTCGATTAAAAACAAGAATTAAAATCCCAAATAATAAAAACGTAAATGTAAGGCAAATCCATTGGTTAGTCAAATAAACTAGTGGGAGAAAAGCACCTATAATAACTAAATTCAAAATTGCTAGAATTAAACTTACCTTAAAATGTGATAATTTATAAAAATCTAAAATTACATGATGTATATGATTTCTATCTGCATCAAAAGGACTTTTTCCATTGTAAATTCGCATCAAAAAAACACGACTTGTATCTATTAAAGGAACTGATAAAATTGCTAAAATTAAAAAAGGCCAATTCTGTAATGGTAGTCTCATTCTTAACAAACTACTCTCCTCTAATGCAAAGAATCGTAAAACAATGAGAGCAATTATAAAACCTAAAATTAAAGAACCGGTGTCACCCATAAATATCTTATACTTTTTAGAGAAATTAAATCGAAGAAATGCTATAACAGCACCAAGAGCAACAATTGAGATTAGAAATAATGTTTTATCATCAATTATATATGAAATAACAGAAAATGAACTAAAGATAACTATTGATATAAAACCTGCCAAACCATCAATACCATCAATCAAATTGAACGAATTGATTATTGAAACGACAAGAAAAATAGTAAAAAATGAACTTGCAAAATAATGAACTCTTTCAAGATTAAAAAGTCCATGCAAATCAGTTAAATGGAAAGAATTATCGAATACTAAAAACAATGCAGCAACAATTTGAGCAATCATCTTTGTTGTTGATGAAACAAGAACTAAATCATCTTTTAAACCAATAATGAATAAAACAGTTAATCCCGGAATAATGCTATTTGTAATCTTCAAATCGTCGTATGGATTAATAAAACGAAATGATAGCATTAAACAGACATAAAAAGCAACTCCCCCTATATTTGGAATAGCATCTTGGTGAGAAGTTCTTTCATTTGGTAAACTGTGAAAGCTTCTAACTTTTGCAATTGTTCTTATTTTTGGTAACATAATATAAGCAACCGAAAAAGAGACGAAGAAAAAAAACAAAGAGACTAAAATAATAGACATATATAAATATAACTTTTTTAATACGACATATAAATAAAAATGTTACTTCAAAATGTTCTTGTAGGCAATCCATTAAACCAATTGTATACAATATTGCTTTTTGGCTTTAAAATTACGCAAGCTGTAACTATTATTATTTTAAAATCAACAGAAAAACCTCTATTCTCTTGATACCATTTTTCTAATTTACCTTTAAATGGATAAATTGTGTTTTTGTAAAAATCCCAAGTATCCCCCCCCTTATCTTTTACTGCTGAAATTAACTCCTCCTCATCTCTAAAAACAATGGAACCAATTCCAGTTAGTCCTGGTTGCGCATTATAAATCACTTTTTGTACATCATCTGGATAGGCATCAAAACTAATTGGCATTACGGGTCTTGGGCCAACAAAACTCATATCTCCTAACCAAATATTCATCAATTGAGGTAATTCGTTTATTTTACTTTTTCTTAAAAATCCTCCCATTGGTGTGATACGTGGATCGCGTTTTGTAGTTATAATTCCACCAGCCATATTTGGGCTATCTTTAAGCATCGTGGCAAATTTCAAGATACTAAAACGTTTGTTTTTATATCCAACACGTTCTTGTTTATAGAAAATATAACCTTCTCCAGTCAGTTTTAATCCAATAATGATAGGAATCAAAAGTGGGGATAAAATCAACAAACAAATGGAAGACAATAAAATATCACAAAATCTTTTAAAAATTAGATACATATTTTTTTTGTTAATTAATGTTAATGCGCGAAATCGCTAATGGGTTGGTAGGAGAAACCGCTGATGCGTAGTGTTGCTAATTCGCTGATTTGCAAAATCTCTGATGCGTAGGATTGCTGATACGATTTTTTAAAGTTACTCATCTTTCAAATTTACTATACAAACTGTTCAACTGATTTGTTATCCTTTCCAACTTTTCTCTTAATTGATTGTAATCACTTTCTCTAATTAGTTCTAGATCATTCGCTAGAACAAGGAAATTGACTACTTCAATTGCTGAACCAAAAGAAATACTAATAAATCGAGCTTTATCTTTTTCAGTTTTCCTAGACATTCCTTCAGCAATATTAGCTGAAATACTTAAGGATGCTCTTCTTATTTGTGAAGTCAAACCAAATCTTTCATCATCAGGAAAACTTTTTGTAACAGAATATATTTCTTTAACAAATCCTCTTGAATTTTGCCAGACTTCTAATTTCTCAAAGTAGAATTGCATTAGTTTTGAGTTTTATTATTAATTTTTTAGGTTGAATCGCATATTGCAGATGTTCTGAATTGCAAATTCGCGATTCTGCAAATATGCTAATCTATATTACATTTTTTGGTCTAAGGTTTTTCCAGTTTCTATATGTTGAAAATCTGGTATATACTTTTGTAATAATTCAACAATGGAAGATTTATCATAATTTCCAGAATCCATTAGTGATTTTAGGTCTGTTATAGTGGCTTCAATTTCATTTTTAGATAATTTTCTTGCATTCTTAATCACACCTAAGCTTGAAAATATTTCTTGATCAACAAAATCTGTTTCTGTATAAAATTCCTCATAAAGTTTTTCTCCTGATGTGTCAGACTCGAAGAAATAAACTGGATATGGATCAGTTGTTTTTAAATTTCGTGATTTCTCAATTGCCTCTTTATCAGAATTACAAAGTACAATTTTACGATTTGATTGATTGAAAAAATCTTCTGTTATTTGCTTAAAATAGGTCATTTCTTCATCATCTAATTTTGGAAAAAAGATTTCACCCGAATTCCCAAGCATACATGCTAACATACAAATTTGACCACTTTCTTCTGGAGAAACAAAAAATCGCTTAACATCCGACGGACAAGAAATTGGTTGATTTTTATATAAACGTTCTATATAACCAGCTAGTAGAGAACCATTTGAAAAAGCAACATTCGCAAAACGAGCTGTAGTAATTTGAAGTTCAGAGCTGTAAGCCATAATAACCTCTTCCATTAATTTTTTACTTGCCCCCATAACATTAACTGGGTTTGCAGCTTTATCTGTTGAAACACAGAAGAAATGTTCTGGTTTGTGATCTACTAATAAATCTAAAAACTCTTTCGCTTTAAACACATTATTTTCAATCATGGCTTCAATCGAATATTTATCTTTTTCACTGCGAACATGTTTATGTGCAGCAAAATTGGCAACAATATGAAATGGACCTTCTTCTACAAACATTTTTCTAAAAACAGGATCTCCAAAACTCATTGGATACGTTTTGTAATCATCTGGGACAAATTGATTGTCTGAGCTTCGTAAATCTCTTGTCAATTCAGTTAAACCATTTTCATTCGTGTCAACCACAAATAACTTAGTTGGTTTGAATTTCAAAATTGCTTTAATATACGATGAGCCAATTGTCCCTGCTCCACCTATTACTAAAACAGATTTACCTTTGATTTTATGAGATAAAATAGCTGAATTTTGTTGAATGTCCTGTTCAAAAAAACTTGATTCTCTTTTTGTAATAAATTTCCCAATGAAACTTGGAATGTCGATTAAATTCATTTTTTAGTTTTCTTTAGATAGTAATTTATTTGTGATTACGCAGATTCTCGAATTTGCAGATTTGCGAATTCGCTTCACTTTTTATAAAATTCTTTTACTTTTTTGACAACTTCGTTCATTTGTGCTTGGGTTATTCCAGCCGAACTTGGAATGCTTATACAAGTTTCGTAAATACTATCTGAATTATCGTTTACAGAAACATAAATTTCATCTTTGAACATTTCTAATTGATTCATTGGCATCCAAAAAGGACGTGATTGAACTCCATTTGCATTAAGAAATTCTAATAATCCTCGCATTTGTTTAGTTTTAAAAGTAAACAACCAACTATTCGCAGAAACATCTGCTGAAACTTCTTGAAAAATTATATCTCCTACCCCATTTAATTCGGATCGGTAAAAGGAATCCATTTCTTGTTTACTTATCAATAAATCAGGAAATTGTTCCATTTGTGCTACACCTATTGCTGCTAATATGTTTACTAATCGATAGTTGTAACCAATTTCATCGTGAATATATTCCATTTGACTAGCCTTTGCTTGAGTCGTTAAATGTTTGGCTTTTTTAGCAAGTTCCTCATCATCAGTTACAATAACTCCACCACCACCAGTTGAAATGATTTTATTTCCATTGAAACTAAAAACGCCAAATTTACCAAAAGTTCCAGCATGTTTTCCTTTGAAATAAGAGCCTAACGCTTCTGTACTATCTTCAATAATATCTAAATAATATTTTTCAGCAATTGAAACAAGTCGATCGATGTTGCCCATATTTCCTAAAACATGAACTGGCATAATTGCCTTGATTCTTTTTAGGGTAATTAAATGGTGAGTAAAAATACCTTCTTCAGATTCTTTTGTAAATGTATTTTCAGAAAGGTATTTTTCTAATAAATCCAAATCCATTTGCCAATCAGATGCGTTAACATCAATTAAAATAGGAGTTGCACCTGTGTATTTTATTGCATTAAGCGTAGCTATGAAAGTTATATTTGGTGCAATTACATGGTCTTCAGAAGTAACACCTGAAAGAATTTGCGAGATGTGTAAGCCAACTGTTCCATTCATGCAAGCAACACCATATTTTGCTCCTACATAATCAGCAACCATCTGTTCAAACTGATTTACATAAGCGCCTGCTGAAGAAATCCATCCTGTATCTAAACAATCTTTAACGTATTTCCATTCGTTGCCGTTAAGGTGAGGTATTGAAAGTGGAATCATTTTAGTTTAATTAGCATTTAAAACAAAGTAAGTGATTTTTTTGATTTTTGAGAGCTATTGTCACTTCTTAATTAGTTCGTTGTATGATATTAATGTGTTTTCCCAAACAATAACTTGATCAAACTTTTGAGCAACAATTTCACGGGATTGATTTTTCATTGATTGAATTATTGATTTATTAGCCAAACAAAACAACATTGTATCCTTAAGTCTTTGTTGATCTTTTGGAGGAACTAAAAACCCATTTTTACCTTCTACAACAATTTCATCACAACCTGTTATTTCACTAGAAATTACAGGTATTCTCATTGCGTTTGCTTCAATTAAGGTTAGTCCAAAACCTTCACGATAGGATGGGAAGACAAAAATATCCATACACATTAAAAAAGGTCTTACATCCTTTTGAAAACCAACATTAATTATCATAGGGTTTCTTTCAATCTCCGCGACTGTTTCTTGCTCCAACGGGTCTAATTCATTTTCAAAAACTCCAACTAAAAGAAGTTTAACTTGGGGATAAGTTATAGCGATTTCTGCAAAAGACTTTACCAATTCATTGATTCCTTTGTCGCCAACAAACCTGCCCACAAAACCAAATACAAAATCATCTGAGTGAATAGAAATTTTGTTTCTTTCTTCTTGAGCTTTAAATAAGTCAGGATCAAAATGAGTCAAATTTATACCATTCGGGCTTCCATCCCCAATAACTGTAATGTTTTTTTTCGTTAGTTCTTTTTTTGCTGTTTTTTTAACTCCATTACTTACTGCATATATATCTGTCGCGCAAAAACAAGTGATTTTTTCCATGAAGATTAAAAGATTTCTTTTAAATCCAAAAGTACCTTCATAGCGAAGTCCGTGTAAAAAATAAATTCTTATTGGTCTTCTTGTGATTTTTGCAGCAATCAACGACAAGAAAGAACCTTTTGGTGTATTGCCATGCACTATATATGGTTTTTCTTTTAAAAATAAAACAATAAAGGCGAATAAAGCTTTGAAATCTTTGAACAACGAAATCTCGCGTGCCATGGTTATTTTATGAGCAATTACATTGTCATTTTTTTGTGCATCCTCTAATTTTTCGCCTGGTGAAGAAACAATATGTACATCAAATTCTTTCTTCAAATGTGTCAAGAGTCCTTTGAAAAAAATAAACGAAAGGGGAATTGTTGTAACGACAAAAAATTTCTTTTTTTCAGGCATCAATTCCAGGTATTTTAGTATTTCTTATTGTTGTTAAAGCTTTTTCAAATTCTGTTTTTAAAAGGTCAGAAATTGTTTCTTTGCCTCGTCGTTTTTGTAATTGTTGAATATTCCCAGTAATTGCTAATGTTCTTACCACCAAAGATTTAAATCGAGATTTCGACAATAGCTTTACTTTTTGATTGGAACCATATTTTCTGACCATTTTCCGTTCATTTTTGTAGGCTCGCAAAAGTTTATCCTTGGTGATATTTCCTTCTTCGCGATAGATGTACAAATAATCAGAAATGGATTTAATTTTAAAATCATTATTTTTTGCTGCACGAATCCATAAATCTAAATCTTGAGCAATTTTCAATGATTCATCATACTGATTTCGTTCATACCACGATTTTTTAGCTAAAATAGCTGCATGCACTACACCTAAATTTCTACTTACAATTGACTCGAAGTTTGGATACTCAAAATCTTGACCACGAACACCTTGTATTTCCAAATTATTGGTAACAGAATAAACACCAGTTGTCACAATATCAAGGTTTGGATCTTCTTCAAAATATGCTAATTGTGTAGCTATCTTGCTAGGAAAAATCAAATCATCTGCATCCATTCGTGCAATGAAATCATATTTGGCAATATTGGTGACCTCATTTAACCGACCAGCTAATCGTTTGTTTTTTCCATCAGAGATAACCCGAACCCGATCATCTTTTATGGACTTAGCAATTTCTAACGACTTATCCGTTGAACCATCATCAATTAAAATTAACTCCCAATCTTTGTAAGTTTGGGCAAAAACGGAACGAATTGCATCAGTTAAGTATGCTTCAGCATTGAAAAAAGGGATTGCGATTGTTACAGCCATTCTAGATAAATTTCATTTAATTCATAAGGAACTAAATTGGACATTTTACTGAGGTAAACAGCAAAAAACAATAAGTGAACTAATACGAAGCCGAATTTAACCCCATTGCTCTTAAAAAAACGAACATCCTCAAAAATTATAGGCCAAATTAAGGCATAACCAATAGCGAAATAATTTGTTAGTCGAATAAAATTAACGTCACTTCCAGTTAAGATTACAACCAAGTAAATAATGCCAGTAAAAATGGCTAAATTCAAATAGATGTCATACAAATAAAGGTTTTCTTCAGAAATTTCATTACGCCAACTAATAAACAGAAGGGCTACCAAAACAAAAAAAGTTGCTAATAAGAATCCTCCGGTTGCACCTCGATCTTCATAAACTCCATATCTCGACTCAACATCTGGTGAAATTGAACTCAAAATCGTACTCAAAAAATAGAAAGCAAAAAACCCAATAAATAAAAAGAGCAAAACTCTTTTCGTTGAAAAAGGTAACACAATTATGAAATAAAAAGGAATCATAATAAATGCAGTTTTATGAAACAGAGAAGCGATAAAAATGCAAATTAGGTATTTCACTATAGAACGATCCAGAATATATAACAAACCGACTGTCGAAATTGCAACAGAAATCCCCTGTCTTCCAGCGTTGAAAAATAACAAATAAACACCTAAAGTAACGTAAATGAAAATTGAAATAATCACATTTTGAGTTAATTCCCTTACAACATAATAAGTTGGTATTACTGAAATGATAGCAATTAAAGTTAAAATCGACCAATATTTTGATGAAACAAAATAAGCAACTTGTTGTAAAAATAAATAACCTAATTCTACATTTCCTTCTATTTCAAAAATTGATTGTTCTTGATTACTTTTTGCAATAAACATACCAATATAATTGTTGGTATCAGTTCCAACAAAATTGGCCCGAAAACCAGCAAATAAAACTAAAATAATAGCGGATGAATAAAAAATTACAGTTTCTAAAGTTGGATTATCTCTTAAATTATTAGATGCAAAAACAAGTAATAAAACAATAAATAAAATAGCAAAATAAACTAGCATCTATTACTTTCTTTATACAATAATGTTTGAATTACTTCATAATGTGCCTCACAACGAATGATATTATGTGAAGTTCTAAGTTTTGATTTAGGATAAAACAATCTAACTAGTCCGTTTTTTGTCAATCTATTTAAATGAATCAATGTACGATTGTATCCAAAATAAAAAGGAAAATATAGACCTTCTTTCTGCTTACAAAACTTCAACCATTCTTGTTCTAGAAAAGCATCATCGCTTATTTTCATTGACTTTTTAGCTACATCTTCTAATAATTTATCTCCTGAACTTTTCTCCATTTTTTGAATTCCAATTTTAGTTGCATGAATTGGGATAAACTTAATTAAAGGTTTAACATCTCCAGAATTCCATTCTAATTCAATCACTAAACCTTGATTCCAAGAAGGATCTTTTTCACGAAATCCAAAAACAGAATTCCCTTGACCATAAACTATCTTTTTATCCTTGTAATCATCAATTGTACCAACGCAATGTGAATGTTGACAAGTGACCAAATCGGCTCCTTTATCAATAAATTTTCGGCATTTTTTTTTCAAAAGTGGGCTTGGAAAAGCGTAGTATTCAACGCCACCGTGATAAATTACAATCAGGTAATCAACACTAGCTTTCGTTTTTTCAATTAAATCCAAATCTTCATAAGGGTCAAAGAAATTTGCACCATATTCGTTAGTAGTAGCAGTATTAAATTCTTGTTCAGCAAAAGCAATTATGCCAATTTTTAAACCATTAACTGTTGCAATATAAGGTTCTTTGGCTTTTGATAAATCAGCGTCTGCACCCGTTGTGTCAATTCCAGCTTTCTTACATGTATCAATTGTATTAGCAACTCCCTCTTCTCCACAATCTTTGATGTGATTATTCGCTAGACTAAATAACCTAAAATTTGCTTGCTTCAAAACATTAATACATTTCGTTTTTGCAGAAAGAACTGGACCAGCTTTTTGAATTGGCTTTGGAGAATCGGTTAGAACAAACTCAAGATTTCCAAGAGTAAAATCTACTTGCTTTAAGTCAACTAAAACGTCATTAAACAAATTTTCGACATCACCTGATTCAAAAAGAGATACCGTGTCATTAGTAGGACATATATCTCCAAAAATCATCATTTTTGTTTGATTTTCCATTAGTTTACTATTTAAAAGCTGAATTCAATTATTTAAAAAAATACGCTTAAATAAATTAAAGATTTGGATAATTCTCTAAAATATGATAAAAATAATCATTCATCTCTATTTTCTTATTTATAACATTGGCAGGGTTACCAATAACAACACTATCACATGGTATGTCATGATTTACAAAGCTATTAGGTGCAATAATTACCCTATCACCAACTGTAATACCACCTATTAATACAGCATTACTTCCTATGTAAACAAAATCACCAATTGTTGGACAACCTGAATTTTTCTTTCCTGGTTTAACTCCTAAAGTTACCCCTGGTAAAATAGCACAATTATTACCAATTTTAACACCTGGATTGATTACTACATGACCGTGATGACCTAAATATAAACCATGACCAATTTTTACTGAACTTGGTATTTGAAAACCAAAAATAAATGAAAAAAATTTCTTCATCAATTTACTTAAAAACCTTCGTATTCCAATAGATTGTTGTGCATTTCTTAAAAAGTATGTGTAAAGAAATCCAGGAATTACCAAACCTCTTAAAAAGCCATTATATCCATGAAGACCATAACGGATTAAATCTCTTTTAATAATTTCTTTTTTTTTCATAAGATAAATCATATTATCAATAAAAATAAACATTTCCAGATTCAAAAAGAGATAAAGTGTCATTTGTGGGACAACCATCTCCAAAAAGAAATATTTTTGTTGTTGGTGTTTTAATCACATTCTGCTTTTAATACTTGAAAATTTATCTTTCATTCGAATGAATTTATTTTCAAAAAAATGAAAAGATAAATAGGAAAGTAAAATAGTTAAACCAAAAATTAGCAAGAAAACCAAAACATAATTTATATTGGAATCTTGCTGGAATTTACCTAAAAATTGAATAGTTAAGAAAATTAAAATCGGGTGATAAATATAGATTCCGTAAGAAATTTTACCAAAAAAATCGAATACACGATTATCCAAATTGACAATTTTATTCTTTTCGGTAATCTGAGTTAAAATAACAATTACAGTAACTATCGACATAATTTCATGATCAATTAAAGCAGATGAAATTTGAAATTTATTTATAATCGCTAGAAACAAAATGAGCCATGCAGCAATTGCAACATATTTATTTGTTAATCTAGCAATCCAAATTGATTTCTGAACAAACAAAATTGCAGCGATGCAACCGAGTAACATGCAATAAAATCGAGTAGTTGTAAGTGTTATTAATGGTAATTTTAATGCAAACTTGCTACTTAAAACGTAACTTATATCTTTCAATAATATTAATGAGAAAGTTAGTAGAATTGTATAAAATAATAATTTTTTCGTGTCAATTTTAGAAAACCATGGCCAAAACAAATAAAACTGTTCTTCAACAGCAACCGACCATAAATGACCAATAAAAGGAAGTGTTTGTTCAATAATCAGTGGGACATTTGCCAACAAGAAGAAATAGAAAAAAAGCATTTTAGAATCAAAATCAATACTGAAATACCAGTAAGTTAAAAGACACAAAAACACATAAAGAAAATACAAGGGCCAAATTCTCAATATTCTACGAATGTAAAAATTTGAAATGTTTATTTGATTCTTTTCGTTTGCTACTTTTTCTTTGAGTAACAAATAAGTAATCAAAAATCCACTTAATGTAAAAAACATCGTTACTCCTAATGAAGCAATATTTAACGAACTCGGTAATTTTTTCAATCCGAATTGACCTAAGTCACCCAAAATATGGGCAAGCATAACACCAACCGCAGCGATTGCGCGAATACCATTTAATCCTTTAAAATGAATTGCTTTACTCATTTACTATTTTTCTATACATCGTTTCAATTGTTTCAACATTCATTTGAATATCAAAACCTTTTGAAATAATTTTCTTTTTAGCCTCCTTCAAATCTACTCTTTTAAAGTTGATATTTTGAATTGCCTTTACCCAATAATTAACCTCAAAATTTGGAATAAAGGTCACCAATCCAAGTTCCATATCCACTAATTTGGGAAAACCAGTATATAAAATACTTGGTAATCCTGCTGCTTGAGCCTCGACAGCAACCATTCCAAAACCTTCTTTCAAAGCTGGACCTAAAAAAACATCAAAGCTTCTGAATATTAATGGTACATCCGAACGAACTCCGATGTACTTAATTTTTTCAGTTAAACCGTAAGATTTGGCTTTAATAGTAAATGCATCATAATAAGTTTGATCTTCAATTCGACCTGCTATCACAAAAATAAAATCAGAATTTACAGTTTGATAAACATTTAAAACATCCAAAAGAAAGTCAATATTTTTATGCGCCACAATTCTTCCAACATTTCCAAACACAATTGTATTCGAAGTTACTACCCAAGATTTACGCATTGTTTCAATTTCAATAGTTGAAATAGAAACATAAGCATCTACATCAATTGCATTATTTATAACAGCTGATTTTGAAGGAGTTAATAATCGATAATAAAACAAGCTTTTGTTTGCTTCTGGCGAACATCCCCAAAAATTATCTGCATATTTTGCAATCAATCTTTTTTGAAATTGAAGCTCCAAATTGGAGGCAATTCTACTTTTTAAACTTCCTCTGAATTTTAAATCAGCGTGTGAATGAGCAATAACATGCTTAATGCCAGCTAACTTTGCAGCTTTGGCTATTACACCACATTTTGAGTTCATGTGTATGTGAACAATATCAGGCACCCCTATATCAGCAATTAATTTTTGAAATGCTTTGATATAATTTTTTACTCCCAAATCCCATTGCGCAGGTATGTAATGAATATTCGAATCAGTCAGTAAAATTTCTTCATCAAAATCACCCTTTGGAATGCCTGAAGAAATTTTATAATTCACTAAAAAATCGAAATGGAAATCACTGGAAATTTGACGAAACAAATCTATTAACATTACCTCTGCTCCACCTCTATTCATTGTCCCAACAACTTGTAATACTTTAATTTTCATTTGCTATGAATTTGGGATTTCAAAGTAAGAACCAAGAATTTCGTCATATTCTGGAGGTGTAAAATCTGGCAACCCACTTTTTGGATAAAAAGTTAATTCACCAAAAATCACTTTCCCATTTACTTCATAAAAATCTACCCGAACAAACGGAAATTCAATAGCTAAATCTTGTGCTATTTCAATCATTTGATTCAAACAAGAGGGAGCATCGATGTTTATGTCTGGTCTTGGTTTTAAATCTTTTCCAAATGGTAAAATTTTCCAGTCTAAGTCATAGAAATTTTGAGCATGATCTAATGTCTCTCTTCCTTTATTTGCTTGAACAAATTTAGCTTTCCCATTGAAACAGAAAAATTTGTAATCCATTAATTGTCCGCTTTTGTCAGTCATAAATTCTTCTACCAAAAGACGAGGCTGCATATTTTTATATGGCCACTCTCTACCTGGCCAAAAGATATTATTGTGCAACCAGACATTCATGATTTTTTTCCACCAAAACCAATTGATTTTCTTTTTGTCTGTGCAAATTAAATTCCATCCGCTTCCATGTGTAGCTTTTATAACGAATTTTTTAGGCAAACTATTTATATCTAAATTTTCAATGGAATCAACAGTGCAAATGACTTTACTTAAAATAGATTCATACCCTTTCTGTATTAAAAAATCTCTCACCAAGTATTTATCTGCACAAATTGTTTGTAAAGGGTTAGGATAGTTTAATTTCAACCATTGGAGCTTTTCACTGAAAGTAGTTGGATTAACCAAATTTGGTCGACGTCCAGCATAATTCTGGTATAAATTGATAATTGCCTCCTTGTCGGAAAAAAATTTCAAACTTTTAATTCCTCTTTTTTGTTGTTGTAAACTCCAGATGTACAATAAAAAAGGATTAGTGTTTTTCAATCTTACTAAAAATTCTCTCATTTAATTCCTTTTAATTAATCTGTATATTTTTCTGGTTAACTTCCAAATTTTGAGTTTAAAATGCGACAAATTATCTCCTTTAATTCCTAACAAAAATAATTTGGTTTGTGGACGAACAAGGTTTGTTGCTTTTAAAAATTGAATGTGATCAATAGAAAGTCTTTCATTTATTAATCCAAGTGCCTCAGCTTTGTATTGCTCTTGAATATTGTCAAACATTCCGTGAAAGAAATTCAACTGTTGAGTGTAAAACTGATGTTTATAGGTTTCGAACAATTTTTCATCCTTTAAATACTTCTCAACTACATCCATCACAAAAACGAGGTGAAACAATTTTTTATCTTTTTTAGCTGTTGTTGCTTCATTTTGTTGACGATAATAAGCTAATCGTTCAGGAAGAACCTCAATTTTTGACAATTTAGTGATTAGGTGCCAATGTACAGGGATATCTTGACGAGTAAAACCTTTGGGGAAATGTATTCCTAAAGATTTTGCCTTTTCCGTCCGCAATAATTTCACCCAAGTAAAAGAAGGTCGTTGAAGTAAAGCTATTTTATCAGATGTATCAAAATTTAATAAATCAGACCGTATAGCTTTTAATTTTTCAATTTCATTGGGTTGGTAAAAAGTTACATAGTCCCAAAGAACCAAATCTGCTTGTGTTTTATCAGCCAAATTAACCGCTTTTTCAAACAAGGTTAAATCATAAAAATCATCTCCGTCTAAAAAAGTTACGTATTCACCTTTTGCGAGTTGCAAAGACAAATTCCTAGCCACCGCTAATCCTTCATTTACCTCTTTCTCCACAATTTGAATGCGTTTGTCTGTTAAAGCGAATTCTTTTAATATAGAAACTGTACTATCCTTAGAACCATCATCAATACAAATTACCTCAAAGTCTTGAAACGTTTGATTCAAAATGCTTTCCATGCTTTCACGAATGAAATTTTGGACGTTGTAGGTTGCTATGGTTATTGACAGCTTCAATTTCTATTATTTAAATGAAAGGTTTTTTTAAAAAATTGTTTGAATTTAACTACCTTGTTAATAAAAGAACCTTTAAATCTCTTTTTGAAAGGTATATCTTTAAAATATTTCTGTAAAAAATAATCATATAAATCAGTATTTTCTTTCAAAAAAACCCACCAAACATCTGATTGGTTTAAGTACTTTGAATGCCAGGGTTTTGATGCTGTAAAATGATAAACAATAGGTGTTTCTAAAAGCAAATTTTCATTAAACAACCCCCATTTATAAGCTTCATCTTCTCTTAATGGGTAAGTCATATTATACTTTGGGGGTAAAAAATGAATTTTATTTTTACAAGTAAAATTTAATATATCCTGATCATGAAATTCCCATTGATTTTTAGATAGATCTATCCATTTTTCCCAAATCTTTGTTTTTCGAATTTCTTTCAAATTCATTATTAAAAAACCAGAATTAATATATTCATCTTTTAAATCAAAAAAATATTTACTCCAATAATCAAATTTCAACATAAGACTATCAAAAACTTGATGAATATATAAATTTTTAACACCTGCTAATATATTCTTTTTTAAATCAACTTCAAACAACTCCTTAAGGTCACCATTAAATAAAATATCAACATCTGCGTAAATAACTTTATCTTCAAGTGGGATAAGTTCATGCAGCATCAATCTGTAATAGGCTGCTTGGGTTATTTTACGGTGCACGTGGGCTTGATTAAAATGATTATTTGCTTTTAAAAAAATTATTTCATGTCTCTGATTTTTTGATAATTGTATTATACTATCTAAGTTCTTTTCGTCAATATCATTACTTACAATACAATATACTTTGTAAATTGTATTATCGAGTGCATACTTAAACAATGAAGTTATTGTTACTTTAATCGGAATTGAAAAATTATTGTCAAATGCAAAAACAATAGGTACGTAGGTCAATTTCATTTCTTTTTAATAAAATAATTAAAAGCTTTAAAAATTAATTTTGGTTTGAAATATATTGCCCTAAACAAATAATAAAAACATAAAATACTTCTTTTTTTAAAATATAAAACAAATAAAGTCATACTATTATCGACAAATAAATCATTCATAATATCTTTAGAAATGCTTTTAAATTTACTTTGAATGTAGATTAATTGCTTATAATTTTTCTTTTTAGCCAATATTTCATTCGTTCTAATTCTTGAAATTGAAACGCCATTAGAATGAATCCGATAAACAGACATAACATCTACCATACCCATAACTTTTCCTTTTTCTGAACATTCTAAAAAAAGTATTTGATCACCATTAGCAATTAATTTATTCTTGAGCGTATTCATGTTTAATATATTCCGAAACATAACCGTTGATGTTTGAAAAAGCCTTCCTTTAATAATTTCATTAATTGAATATTGTCTGTTTTCAATAATTCCAAGTTTAAATTCATAATCTTCAATTTCAATTTTAATATTTGCACTATGAAAACACAAACTAAAATCTTCATTTTTTTCCAAAAAATCCACTTGTTTTTGTAGTTTGTTTGGGTCTGTCCAATAATCATCTCCTTCACAAAAAGCTATATATTTTCCTTTGCATCTTGGATAATTAAAATTAGGTGCAATTACATTAACACCCTTAGAATATTGATTTTCAGTTTGAATCAAGGGGAAGATTTTTGTTGGATACTTAGTGGCATACTCAAGAATAATTTCACTCGTTCCATCTGTTGACGCGTCATCATGAATAATTATTTCGAATTCAAAACTTGTTTTTTGCATCAAAAAACCATCCAGACATTCACTAATAAAAGCTGCATGATTATAGGTAATACAAGAAATAGAAACTAAAGGATGATTCATTTACTCTTAAAATGCTTTGCTGGATTTCCAAACCAAATTTCATTATCTCCAACATTGTTTCTAACTTGAGAGCAAGCTCCAATTGTTGCGTTTTTGCCGATATTAAAACCTGGCATTAAAGTAACATTAGCTCCGATTAACGTATTGTCTCCAATATATCCAACCACTTTTTCATCTCCTTTCTCAAGTACTGGCGTATCAGTTAAAACAAAACCGTATTTGACAGTAACATTTTCTCCAATAGTTGCATTTGCAGAAATCGTACATCTACTTCCGAACGTAGTCCAATTTCCTACCTTTACATTATCTCTAATTTCGCAATAAGCTGTGAATTTACAATTTGAACCTATAACAGCACCTTTTTTAACAATACAGTAATTTCCTATCGTTGTATTATCCCCAATTATTACATCATCTTCAATTATACAAAAATGTCCGATTTTGACATTTTTCCCAATTATTGCTTTTTCTGAAATGATACTAGTGCTCATAATTTATAGTATTTATTAGATTACTTATTTTTAAATGGTTTAGGTGCTCCGTTTGGTTTTGAATCGAAATTATTTTTCTTTATAACTTTTGCTGGAACACCAGCAAGTGTACAAAATTCCTCCTCATTGCTTTTATTTACAACAGCACCGGCACCAACAATCGTATTGTCTGCAATTTTCACACTTGAAGATATAACACAAGCACTTCCTAAAAAACATCTGTTACCAATTACTGCGTTGCCAGCAATACTAACATTATTTGCCATGTGAACTTCACTCATAATTTGTGCACCATGTCCAATCTTAGTTCCATGAGCAATAACAGTTCCTTTTCCAATTAATGTATTTTCAGACAATGATCCTTTTACAACAGTTATATCAGTTGCTAAGCTGCAATTTTCCTCAATCACAACACCACCCATCTGTGGCTGAATTACTCTATTTCCATTTTCATCCCAAATCCATGCTAAACCTCCTGCACCAATAACTGAATTGCTATCTATGAAAACATTTTTTCTTAAAACAACATTATCCTCAATCACAACATTGTGTTTAATAACCACTCCTTCTTCAATTTCACATTCGCCAATAACACAATTTTCACCAATAGAAATGTTCTTTGCTAATTTCGCTTTCGGGTTGATTTTTGTTGTTTGTGCTATTTCAAAAATAATAGGTTTATTAGCTAAACTACAAAGTTTGTAATGAACTAATTGCGGATTTGAGACAACTATTAAGCAATTATTAGTTTTGGCTTTTTTATTTGAAACAACAACACTGTTTGTGATTTCAAATTTTGAGAGAGATTCTACATTTTCTAAATAGAAAATCCCTTTTTTAACAATACTTTTTACACTAGCAAAAGTAAAATCATCTTCAATATCAATTCCATTCAAAACTAGCTCGAAGTCTATTTTGTTATCCTTCAAAAAATCTATAAGATTTTTAATTTTTAGATTTTTCATGAATTAATTATTTTTGAAATCAGTTCAATTTGGTCTTTTTTCAACCCAACATAAAGTGGTAAACATATTATTCTTGAAGCAATACTCTCGCTAATTGGCATTGAATTACCTTTCGCGTAGGCAATTGTATTCAAGGATGGATAAAAATACCTTCTCGGAAAAATATTTTGGTTATTTAATTTTTCTAGAATAATCAATAATTCTTCTGATGATTTAAAAACAATTGGATAATAACTGTGATTCCAATTAGTACCTTCTCTCAATTCTATTTTTTTAATTTTAGAGAAATCAAGCAGTTCATCGTATAATTCTGTTATATTTTTTCGTTGAGAAATAATTTCATTTAGATGTGGAAAAACAGCCAAGCCCATAGCTGCATGTAATTCACTTATTTTTCCATTAATACCTAATCCATGAAATTCTAACGGACCATTATGTCCAAAATTATGACTGTAATAAATTTTATGAAACAATTCTGAATCTTTGCAAAAAACAGCTCCTCCTTCACCAGTATGAAATAACTTTGTGGCATGAAAACTACATGTACTTATATCTCCATATTCAAAAATACTTTTTCCTTTATATTGAACACCAAAACAATGAGCAGCATCATAGATTACTTTAAGGTTGTGTTTTGCTGCTATTCGTTGTATTTCGTCAATGTCGCATGGATTTCCAAAAACATGAGTCGCTAAAATACAAGTTGTTTTTGATGTTATCTCAGCTTCTATTTTTGAAGCATCAATCGTTAGGTTGTTTGGATTAATATCAACAAAAACAGGGGTGCAATTTTCCCAAACGATTGCGGCTGTTGTTGCCACATAGCTAAAGGGTGTTGTAATAATTTCTCCTCTATTTCCTAAAAGTTTTAAAGCAATTTGAAGTGGGATTGTTCCGTTATTTGTAACTAGAATATTCGAAACATTCAAATGGCTTTTGAGTTTAGATTCCAATTCCAACACTAGCTGTCCTCTATTAGTTAACCATTCAGCTTTAAACGCTCGACCAACGATGTCGGAATATTCTTCTATTGGTGGTAAAAAGGATTTGGTTACTGGAATCATTTTTTCTGTAAAATATTTTTAAACTCTGTGAGTGCTTGTATTTTTAAATAGTAAGACAAGATAATAAAAAGAATTAAACCAATTAAAAAATTTAATAATAATCTTAAAAAATCTATAAGATTTGGTTTAAAAACATACGTATCGATTAAGTAAATTATACTACCCGAAAAAGCTGCAATTATGACAATTGGCAGAACATCTTTTAATTGCTCGAACGCATTATACCCAATATATTTACCTGAATAATAATTATTTAAAAAAAAAGCTATTGTTGAAGTTATTGTGCTTCCTATTAACAAACCAAAAATTCCAAATTGGAAAGATATGACTAACATTATCACCACAATTACTTTCTTTATTAATTCCAATTTTAAGAATAAATCACTACGACCTTTAACATTCAAAATTTGTAAATTATAAGAATGCAATGGGTACAAAATACCGTTGAAGCATAAAATTTGAAAATACGGGACAGCAGGGAGCCACTTTTCAGTAAACAGAAATCGGAATAAAGGTTCAGCTAAAACTCCCATAAAAATAAGAGTTGGTGCAATCAAAAAAGTAACCATTTGCATCATTTTTTTATAAACTGATTTCAATTTTTCGTTATCATGTTGAATTTTTGCAAATAAAGGAAATGAAACTTTAGAAAGAATCATACTAAGATTTACGACAGGAAACATTTGTAATGTACTTGCGCGATTATAAAAACCAACTTGAGCAGGTAAGAAATATCGACCAATAATTATTGCATAAATGTTAGTGAACAATATATCAATTGTACCTGACAACATTATTTTAAAACCATAATTGAAATGAATTTTAAACTTTTCTGCACTAAATTTTAAAATTGGAATCCATTTTGAGTGATACCAGAGTTGTATTGTAGAAAGTCCCGAATAGATTAAATAATACCAAACCAAACTCCAAACCCCATATCCATTGTAAGCCAAGGAAATTCCAATTGTACTACTAATAATCATTGAAGGTATAGCAGCAATCATTTGGGTTTTAAAGTCCATTTGCTTTGTCAACCTGGCTAATTGTACAGCTGAAAAAGCATTAATTATAAATACAACACCATAAATTTGAATTATTTCAGCTAATTGCGATTGATTATAAAACTTTGCTATCAAGGGTGCAGAAAAATAAAGTATTCCATAAACAACAAAACTTCCTAATAAATTAAAGTAAAAAACGGTTGAATAGTCTAACTCATCCAAATTGTCACTTCTTATTAGCGAGTTCGTTAAACCGCTTTTTATAACCCCGTCACCCAAAGCTATAAAAACACTAATCATAGCAATCAAACCAAATTCTTGTGGAGAAAGCAATCTTGCTAAAATCAAAGAAGTTAAAAAAGCAATTCCTTGTTTACCAAATTGTTGAATAGTAGTCCAAAAAAAACCTGAAACTGCTTGTTTTTTAAGTGTCATTTATGGGTGGAATAATACATTTTATACCAAGAAATAAACTTCATAATTCCTTCTGAAACTTCGACGGATGCTTTATAATTGTATTCTTTTTCAAATTCTGAAGTATCAGCCCAAGTTCTTTCAACATCACCTGGTTGCATAGGATACAATTCCCGTTTAAACTTCAAATTTGTTTCAACCTCAATTGCATCGATAAAATCAGTTAATTTTATTGGGTTTCCATTTCCGATGTTGTAGATTTCATAATTCTTCTCATTATTTTGAGTTAAAGTTGCAACAACGCCGTTTACAATATCATCAATGTAAGTGAAATCACGATATAACTCACCTTGATTAAAAACCTTAATTGGTTTCTCGTTAAAAATGGCATCGGTAAATAAAAACATTGCCATATCTGGTCTTCCCCAAGGTCCGTAAACTGTAAAAAAACGTAAACCAATTGTTTGAATACCAAACAAATGAGAATAAGTATGTGCCATTAACTCATTTGCTTTTTTGGATGCTGCATACAAACTTATTGGTTCATCTACTTTGTCTTTTGTACTAAATGGTACATTTTTACTATTACCGTAAACGCTCGAACTACTTGCGAAGACAAATTTCTTAACCATAAAATTGCGCATACACTCTAACAAGTTTAAGAATCCGATAATATTACTTTCTGCATAAACCATTGGATCTTCAATACTGTAACGTACTCCAGCTTGAGCAGCTAAATTACAAACCGCATCAAATTCAAACTTTTGAAACAATTGTGGTAAATGAATTTGATCTTCTAGACTTATTTTTATAAACTGAAACTGAGAATTATAAATTGTACTTTCTGATAATTTATGTTCAAAAACTTCCTCTATTCCTAGCTCTTTTAATCGAGCCATTTTTAATTTTATGTCATAATAACCATTGATATTATCTAAACCAACAACCTCGTGACCTAACTTTAACAGTTTAACACATAAATGAAAACCAATAAATCCTGCCGCTCCCGTTACTAAAACCCTCATTTACAATTAATTTAAAACAAATTACACACAAAAAAACGGTAGATTTTTGTATTATTATATCTACAAAAATAACAAATTTTAAAAAAATATATCTAAGGTAAAAACCTTTGTAACATATTTTATTTCTTCATCGCACGGTCCATTTCTCTGCGATCATCTTTTTCTTTCAAATCTTGGCGCTTGTCATGAAGTTTTTTCCCAGTTGCACAAGCAAAATCAACTTTAACCCAACCTTTTTCAGACAAGAATAATTTTAAAGGAACAAGTGTATTTCCTTTAATTTTTAGAAATTTTTCAATTGATATTATTTCTTTCTTGTTAAGTAACAATTTTCTATCAGCTTTTGGTTTATGATTATAAAATGAACCATTTACATATTCATTGATATGCATATTTCGAATCCAAACTTCACGGTTTTCACAAATACAGTAGGCCTCAAGAATACTCGCTTTTCCACTTCGAATACTTTTAATTTCAGTTCCAGACAATTGAATTCCAGCAGTAAATTGATCCTCCAAATGGTATTCAAATTTTGCTTTTTTATTACGAATATTTAGTTCTTTCACTGACATATTGCAAATTTAAGAAAAACAACGAAAGCTTTACTTTTCAGATTTATCGAATGTCTGATTAATTGTTAATTTTAGATTTCAACCTGAAAGATTAAATCGCGAAGATTTACTTAAATTTGACTCGAAAAAAAACAGATGCAAATTCCTTCTAAATATCTTGAAAATGCAACCGAGCAAATTGCTTCTTTGCCCGGAATTGGCAAAAAAACAGCTTTGCGTTTGGCTTTGAGTTTATTAAAACGCTCGGAGATTGAAATTGCAGACTTCACAAAATCAATTCTTGAATTAAAAAGCAACTTAATGAATTGTAAAAGCTGTGGAAATATTTCAGACGAACCTATTTGCTCGATTTGTGAAAATCCTTCTCGTGATCATTCAATCGTTTGCGTTGTTGAAGATATTCGTGATGTTATGGCGATAGAGTCAACGTCCACATTTAAAGGTGTCTACCACGTTCTCGGCGGACTCATTTCTCCAATGGATGGAATTGGCCCTTCTGATTTAAATATCGAAAATCTCGTCCAAAAAGCAGCGTCAAACAAGTTAATTGAAGTAATTTTTGCACTCAGTTCAACAATGGAAGGCGATACAACCAACTTTTATTTATTTAAAAAACTTCAATCATTTGAGATTTTAATAACTACACTTTCAAGAGGAATTTCTGTTGGTTCAGAATTGCAGTATGCCGATGAAATAACACTCGGACGCTCAATGCAACATCGTCATCCTTTTCAATTAGCAAAATAATGAATAAACTCCTACTTTTTTTATTTCTTTTCGGAACGACTATTTCCTTTAGTCAAAAGGACAAAATTTATATTGCAACAGCCAAAACGAACAAAAACATAGAACAATTTTTACAAGAAGTTGATTCTTCCATTGAATTGATTGATTTTATGAAGATTGATAAAAAGAAATGGAACATAAATCTTAATAAATGTTCTGGATTACTATTAAGTGGAGGATATGATATTCATCCTAAAAATTATGGACTTGATTCGTTAGAAACGTTTTGTAAAACTGAAATTGAAAGAGATAAAATCGAATTACTTTTACTTAATAATGCGATGAATGATTCACTTCCAATTTTGGGGATTTGTCGCGGAATGCAATTGTTGAATGTTTATTTCGGGGGACAATTGTGCGTAGACATTCCATCTTTTTGTACCAATGACAGTGTGATTGTCACTCATCGTGACCCAAAAGAAATGAACGATGTCATTCATCCTGTAGTAATTTATACCAATTCTGATTTATTCAAAATATTAAAAATTGGGCAAACAAAAGTTAATAGTTGGCATCATCAATCTATTTCTGAATTAAGTAAAAAAATGCGAATTGGGGCAACAAGTCCTGACGGAGGGGTGGAAGCAATTGAATGGAAAGAAGGACTTGATAAACGCTGGATTCTTGGTGTCCAATGGCACCCTGAAAGATATTACACTGTTCAGCCTGAAAATTTATTAATTCTAAAAGAATTTGTAAAACAACTTAAATCAAAGGGTTGAAAGAAAAATATGACTTAACCCGAAAAATTCTTGAAATTTTTCGCCCTAAGGGTTGACGAATTATAAAAACCAATAAAACAACACGTTAGAGATTTTATGTTTTTTTAGTTAATAAACTGCATAACCCAAATTTGGGCTAGTTGGTTTTTATAAATATCAAGGTTAACCCTGACATATTAATTTGTAAAACAGCCATTTACAAATTAATATCGTCATTTATTGAGAGTTTCTATGAATAATAAGGGTTAATTTTCACGATTACCAAATCTAAGTTTTGCTAAGAATAAAGGATTAAGATTACCTTATAAGTATTTTCTAATATCCATAAAACAAGCAGCAACTTGTACCGATTTTACACTCAAAAGGTTCAATTACCAAACTGGTTTGGTTGTTAGATCTGGTTTTTAGAGTGAGAGTTCAATTTCATAAAGCATCGATATTTCACCGTCATTATCCGAAGCCACGAAAAACCGATTTCTATCATTCGTTTGGCAAATTGCTTCTAATTTTATTGGTGCTAGTTTTCCATTTATTTTGAATTGCTCAAATTGTAAGGTCATTTCTACCTTTAATTCCTGAATATTAAAAATTGTGATAACACTTCCAATAATTTCACCATCATTATACCAATCACTTGTATTTTCAGCGCTTGCAGTACAATAAAAATTGCCATTTTCGTCAACATTTACACTAGAAATCCCTAAATCATACCCATTTAATTGATTAAAATTTAGTTGATACTTTTTTGATGCGAAACTTGAGCTTTTTTGCTCCAAAAAATTAAAAAAATCGGTTTGATTCACTTCAAAAATAGAATTTGTACCACGATTAAAAAAGAACAATCTATCTTGATAACAAGCTAATGCTTCGATGTTCCAATCTTTTAGTTCTATGATATATTTAGTTCTGATTGCAGCATAAAATGGAAATAAATCATACTGAATTGTTTTTTCTGAATTTAAATCAAATAGTTTTGCCAAATTTCTATTTTTCACTGTCGAACCAGAGCCAAGCACCAACAAGAAAGTACTACTTTCATAACTTAACAAAGAAGAAGCTTCAAAATCCGCTTTATCCTTTTTTGGCAATTCATTGATTTTTAAATTTTTTGAATGAAGGATTCTAATCAATTTTCCTTGCTGATTACAAATAGAAATTTCATTCGCTGAATCGGAAATCATCATCAAATCACCTTTATAAAACTCCATACCTGAAACCGCAGGAATAACTAATGGAAAAGAATTTATTAATCTAAATTTCATTTTCAAATTAGTTTAATCATTCTTCACTATAAGCTCGATGTACTCTTTTTGAAATCGAAGTCATCACCTCGTATGGAATTGTGTCCATTGCATTTGCGAATGTTTCTATCGTTTGATTTCCTCCAATTATCTCAACTTCATCACCTTCAGTAACATTCAGTTTACTCACATCCACAATAATCATATCCATACACACTTTTCCAAGAATTGGACAATACGTATTTTTGATAAAAACGCCTCCTTTTCCATTGCTCAAACTTCTTCTGAAACCATCAGCGTATCCAACCGGAATGATTGCGATTTTCATTTTTTCGTTGGCTATAAACGTTCTGGAATAACCGACGCTCTCCCCTACTTGAATTGTTTTTATTTGCGAAATCTCACTTTTCCAATTGATTACAGCTTGCAATCTCTTATGCAAAGTTGGGTTCGAAGAAATACCATACATTCCAATTCCAATTCGAACCATATCAAATTGTGCTTCGCTGAAATTGGCAATTCCTTCTGAGTTCAACAAATGGCGAATAAAAGGATACGGTACTTTATTGGAAATCCAAGTACATGTTTCGTTAAAACGCGTGATTTGCGACTGTGTAAAACGCTTGTCTCTGCGATTGTCGGCGTCAGCTAAATGAGAATAAACACCAGCAATTCGAACTTCAGGTTGTGCTTGAATAATTTCCATCAATTTCGACAATTCTTCGCGCTCAAAACCCAAACGGCGCATTCCAGTGTCTAACTTAATATGAATCGGAAAATTAGATTTCTCCATCGAAATTAAAGTTGAAATCAAATCATCTAATTGATTTAAGGAATAAATCGCTGGTTCTAAATTGTATTTAATGCACGCTTCAAAACCTTCATCTTCGGGATTCATTACTAAAATAGGAATTTTTATCCCGCTTTTTCTCAACTCAACTCCTTCATCTGAATAAGCAACTCCTAAATATGAAATTCCGATTTTTTCTAAAAACGAAGCGATTTTCTCCAAACCAACACCATAGGACTGAGCTTTCACCATCGCAAGTATTTTAGTGCTTGCTTGTAACTGATTTTTGAAAACCGACAAATTGTGCTTTATCGCCGACAAATTGTAAATCACTTCTGTTTTGTGCTGTTTCGATTTAAACGAACGGGCAATTTTTTCCATTTTCGCACCGCGCGTACCTTTCACTAAAACAACAGCATCCTTCAACTCGGCATCAGTAATTTTAGGTTTACGAGAAAAGACCAATAAATCAGGTTTGAAATCGTCAATTGTTAAACGAATTTTATCTTCCAAATGAGTCCATTCTTCTTCCAATCCAACAATCACAATACGTTTTTTTCCATCAGCTAAAGCCAATTGATATTCCAAAGAAAGTTTTAAAGCGTCTAAATCTAAATTATAAGTATCGTTGATGATGATTGAATTTTCTCGACCTTCAAAAGTTTCCAAACGCAAAGCTAATCGCGGAAGCGAAGCAATTTTTTGAATTTCTAAACCTTTTAAAATTTTCGCTGTGGCAATCGCCAATAAAGCCGAAGCAACACTTCCACGATCTTGAAAAGGTAATAATTGTAATTCTTTGGTAAACTCTCCAACCGTTGGCTGATAAGCTTTGATGGAACGCATTTGTTCTTGACTAATCAAAAATCCA
>CALPMC020000022.1 GCA_943324565.2 Chitinophaga pinensis
CATTGATTTAACTAAAGCTTCTGATAATTTGAATATTTCAGCTTTGGCGCAACCTGTAGAGAAATATTTCTTGTGTTTTCCGATTAAGAGATAACGAGAAAATATCCACTTTTTTGTTTCAATTGAAGTTGTATTTTGTCCATTGAATTTTATTATAGGTACTTTTATTAAGTATTTATGTTGTTTACTATTGGATAAAGTTATAGTTTACTATCAAATAAAAATATTGTTTAGTAATAAATAAAAATGTATGATAGTAACGAATAAAATTGTAGTTTTGTGTCAAATAAAGTTATGGTTAGTCAATTTCAAATAGAGGAAGTAATAGCATTTCAAAAGAAAAGCTTGCAACGTCGCGTTTTGGGAACAGAGCGTGAAGATGCTCATAATTATGTACTTACTGAGAATTTTGCGAATATTATAACTGGAATACGTCGCTGTGGGAAAAGCACATTGATGTATCAATTAATCGCGCAAAACAAGGATGTTTCTTTATTCATAAACTTTGAAGATCCACGACTTGCAGGTTTTGAGTTTGATGATTTTCGTCGCTTGGATGCAATCATAGAACGTGATAAATTCACACATTTATTTTTTGATGAAATACAAATGCTCTCGAATTGGGAATGGTATGTCCGTCAAAAATTAGATGAGGGTTTTCAAGTGGTTGTCACTGGTTCAAATGCCAATTTACTAAGCAAAGAATTAGGAACGAAATTGACGGGTCGCCATTTATCTTCTGAATTATTCCCGTTTTCATACACAGAGTTTTTGACTTTCTCTAAATTAGAAAGCAATGTAGAAAGCGCCTTGAAATACATGCAAGTTGGTGGTTTTCCGGAATATTTAAAAACGAATAACCCACTGGTTCTACATCAACTTTGGGATGATATATTGTACCGTGACATAGCAGTAAGATATGGAGTTCGCGATGTGCAAACCTTGCGAAAATTGGCCATCTATCTACTTTCGAATATCGGAAAAACGTATTCAGCGAATAATCTTTCAACGCTTTTTCAGTTTAAATCGGTGAGTACTTTATTGGAATATATCTCACATTTGGAAAATGCATATTTGGTTGCAAGTGTCCCCATGTTTAGCTATTCATTGAAAGCACAAGTTCGAAATCCAAAGAAAGTTTATACCATCGATTTAGGTTTATTCACGAATCTTTCCATCGTTTTTACTGAAGAAAATGGTCGTAGATTAGAGAATTTAGTGTTCTTGCATTTGAGACGTTCTTATCCTTCCATCTATTATTTTAAAGAAAAATTTGAATGTGATTTTGTTGTTTTTGATAAAGAGCAAGTGAAATCACTATATCAAGTTTGTTTTGATTTCAATTTTGAAAATCAGGAACGTGAATTGAAAGGTGCGTATGAAGCGATGAAATTTTTCAATCTAAAAAAAGCAGTAATCGTAACAGTCAGTCAATCGGATGTTTTTACGAATGAATTTGGAGTTGTTGAATTAATGCCTTTGTATCGATTTTTGGAAAAGAAAGCTAGACTTTTGTAACGATTGTTTTTTGTAAAACAACTGACGTTGGAATCGTTATCATATTGTTGTTTTTGTCACGTATGTACATGAAAAAGAACGAAATATCAATCAATTCTCCTTCAATGTCGTACTCTTTGTCCATCACTCGAACTTGATGTCCAATTTTTAGTGGATGATTGAAAAACAAGATTAAACTTGCTGTAATGTTAGAAAGTATCGACCATTGAGCAAAAAAAGCGATTCCTAAAACAGTTACAACTGATGTCATAAAAACAATAAGTTGTTCTCTTTGAATATTCCAAATGGCAGCGAGTGCTATTAAAATAAAGATTGTAAGGAAGAAATTGATGATTTTGTGTGTAATTCTTTTTCGCTTTAAATCGAAATCTATCTTATGCATAAGTCGATTTACTGCTTTTCTCGTAATCAATTTTATAATTGTAACAACAACTGCCAAGACTGCTGTTTCTATTATTTGAATTTCAAAATCACTCATAATTTATTTTTTAAGTATTAATTTTGCTCGGTACCAATAGCTATCCATTTCTTCTAACTCCATTGATTTTATGTCTTTTGAATCGGAAGCAATCAGTTCTTCCATTAATTGGAAACGTTTTATAAATTTCTGATTGGTAAAAGCTAAAGCACTTTCAGGCGAAATATTGATAAATCGAGCATAGTTAACTAGAGAAAACAACAAATCACCAAATTCTTCTTCAATATGCTCGGATTTACTATCTACTTCGATTTTAAATTCAGCCAATTCTTCCTCTACTTTTTTCCAAACATCTTCACGATTATCCCATTCAAAACCAATTCCTTTGGCTTTTTCTTGAATACGAGTTGCTTTTACTAGAGCGGGTAGGGAAGAGGGAACTCCTTCCAAAACTGATTTTTTTCCTTCTTTTAATTTTAATTTTTCCCAATTTGCTTTTACTTCTTCTTCGTCTTTAACTTCTACATCGCCGTAAATGTGCGGATGACGGTAAATTAGCTTTTCGCAAATGGCATTAAGAACGTCGGCAACATCAAAAGCGTCTTTTTCTTTTCCGATTTTCGAATAAAAAACGAGGTGTAAAAATAAATCGCCCAATTCACCTTTAACTGCATTTAAATCGTTATCTGTGATAGCGTCTGCAAGCTCGTAAGTCTCTTCAATAGTGAGGTTTCGCAAGGTTTCCATCGTTTGCTTTTGGTCCCAAGGACATTTTTCACGAAGTTCATCCATCACGTTCAATAAGCGTTCAAAAGCAACAAGTCTTGCGTCCATATTTTTTTTCTGCAAAATTAAGTTTATAACTCATTTTCCTTTGTTTAACTTTGTTAATTCGTGAAAAGACTTTTTTTAATAGCAAACTTGGTGTTTTTCGTCTCATTTGTTCATTCGCAAATGAAGAGCGAGTATGGTTTTGAGTTTCGTCAAAAGCTTGGTTTTTTAGCTGCTCATCGAGGAGCGCTCGGACATTTACCTCAAGAATCTGCGAAAGCAATGGAGTTTACCTATTTCGTTCAAACGCGAGGTTCTAAAAATTGGCATCAGGCATACCGACAACCAAAAGTAGGTGCTACCTTGTTTGTTGGTTCTGTTGGAAATAATGATTTACTTGGAAGATATATTGGCTTGTCTGGATTTGCAGAATTGCCAATGATTAAAAAGAACAACTTTGAATGGAATTGGAAAATGGGTTTTGGTTTAGGTTACACGACAAAAACATTTGATCCAATTTACAATCCAAAAAACAATGCGATTGCCTCTAAAATAAATGCAATGATTGTTATCGGAACAAAGGCTAATTACAACTTCGGAAAGAATTTCATAACAATTGGCTTGGATTTAACTCATTTCAGTAATGCTGCATTCAAAGTTCCAAATTATGGAATCAATCTTCCTTATTTATCACTGGGATACGGTCGAGTATTAAGTAAAGAACAAGCTTTGAATTCCACCATCAAAAGTAGTCTTCCTCTGAAAAAATGGCTATTCGGTGCTTTAGGAATCTTTTCAATGAAAGAAATGAATCCTATTGGAAATAGAAGATATCCAGTTTATTCTTTAAGTCTTTTTACACGAAGAATTTTTAGTCAAAAGGCTGGGTTAGAATTATCTTTAGATTTGTTTTCCAAGCAAGCAATTTTAGGAGTTGAACCTCTTGTTCCAAAAACACAATTAAGTATCATTCAAGCCGCTTTGTTTGCGGGTTATATTGTTCCATTTGAACGCTTTAGTTTTCTGTTTGGTGCAGGTGCTTATGTTCGTGATGTTTACAAATCCGATGGCCCAGTTTATTTTAGAATTGGTAGTCGTTATCAATTTCCAAAAGGGATTATGTTGAATTTCACGCTAAAATCTCATTTTGCGAAGGCAGATTACATGGAATTAGGACTTGGTTACACCCTAAATTATAAGCAAAAATGAAAAAGTTGCTTGTTTTTGGATTGATTGTTTTGCTTTTTTCTAATTGTAAAAAGGCCAATGAACGCACTTGTTGGAAATCAGCTGGAGAACAGACAAATAAGATAATTCCTGTTGCTTCTTTTGAAAAGTTAGCATTATACGAACACATCAAATACACTTTAGTCCAAGATTCTTTAGAATTTGTGGAAATTAAGGCAGGAAAAAATCTTATAGACCTAATAGATGTGAGTTCAGCAAATTCGATTTTAAAGATTGAGAATTTGAATAGATGTAATTTTTTGGGTTATCAAAAAAGAAAAGTAGCAGTTGAAATTCATGTTCGAAATCTAAAAGAAATCTATTTTAAAGGAACAGATTCTTTAGTTAACAAAGGGATTTTGAATCTAAATAATCTGAATGTTAAAATCGAAGACGGTGCTGGGTCGATTAACTTTAATTTGAATGCAAAAAGTGTAAATTTTTTAATACCTCACGGCTGGGGAGATTTTATATTGAAAGGATTTACAAAAACTTTTAGAGTTGACATTGATGGAAGTGGGTATTTTGACACGCGTGAATTACAAGTGCAAGATTCAATTTCAATACTTTCTATTTCACCAATTCTATCAAAAATTAATGCTGAAAATTGTAAGTTGAAAGTAGAATTGAATGGGGAAGGTGACTTGTGGTATTATGGAATTCCAACGGCTTTGTTGAAAAATGAATATAGTAAAGGTCGAGTTATTAATAAGAATTAAAAGACCAAAATAATAAATTATAAATACTAGAAATATGAAGATTGTATCCTTTAATGTTAACGGAATTCGAGCAATAACAGGTAGAACATTTATTCAAGATATGAAAGAAGTGAATGCTGATATAATTTGTTTACAAGAGACAAAAGCAACTCCTGAACAAGTAAAAGAAGCATTGACTGAACTTAGAGATTATGCTGTTTATGCAAATGGAGCAGAGCGAAAAGGTTATTCTGGAACAGCAATTTTAACAAAGAAATTACCTTTAAATGTTACCTATAAAATCTTAATTGAAGAACATGACCAAGAAGGAAGAATCACTAATCTTGAATTTGAAGATTTTTTCTTGATTTGTGTCTATGTTCCCAATTCGGGAAGTGAGTTAGCACGTTTAGGATACCGTCAGAAATGGGATGCCGATTTTTTAGCTTATTTAAAAAATCTAGAGAAAACCAAACCAGTTATAGTTTGTGGTGATTTTAATGTTGCTCACAAACCAATTGACTTGGCACGGCCAAAAGAAAATTACAACAAATCAGCGGGTTTTATGCAAGAAGAAATTGATGGAATGACTAATTTCTTAACAAACGGATTTGTTGATTCATTCAGAGAAAAACATCCTGAAACTATTAAATATACTTGGTGGAGCTATAGAGCAGGAGCAAGGCAAAAGAACGTTGGTTGGAGAATTGATTATTTCTTAGTATCAGATTCAATTAAAGACAAAATAGAAGATGCATTTATTCTCAATGAAGTGCTTGGTTCGGACCATTGCCCAGTAGGAATTATGCTTTAAAATTCTATTTTCTCAGATTATTTAAACCAATTTAAAGGGTTAAATCTTTGAAATAGTGTTTTTGGTTTGTTTGTGTCATCCTCATAATATCCTTGAGTGTAACCGTAACCATATCCATAACCGTATCCATAACCGTATCCGTAACCATACCCTTTACCTGCTTGTGTACCATTCAGAAGAATACTCATATTAGGTAAGCGTTTTTCTTTGTGGATTTCAATTGGAATATTCAGCATTTTCTTCGGAAGTTCATGTGCACGAACGATATACAAGAAAATATCTGCATATTTCGTCAATAGAAACGTATCGGTAACAATCCCAGCTGGAGCGGTATCTACGATTATATAATCATATTTTTCACCAATTTCTTTAAATATTTGGTCTATACGATCACTCATAATCAATTCAGATGGATTTGGAGGAATGTCACCAGATGGAAGAATATCCACATTTTTATTTAATTCAGTGGTGTAAATTAAGTCATCAAGTGTTAACTCTTCGTCGATTATAAAGTTTGTGATTCCTTTAGATCGGTCTTTTCCAATATACTGCTCTAGTTTTGGTGCTCGTAAGTCAAGTCCCACCAATAAAACTTTTTTATTTGATAACGCTATTGATAAAGATAGATTAACCGCTGTAAACGATTTTCCTTCTTTTGCAACAGAAGAAGTTACAAAAATAAACTTTGGACCTTTTTTATTTTTTAGAATAAAGTCAACATTGGTTCTTAAAGTTCTGAACGCTTCTGAGATTGCAGTTTTACTTCCTCTCGATATAACGATTTGTTGACCAGCTTGCCCTAAAGGAATGTTTCCTATGAAAGGTAATTTAACGCGTTCAATATCTTGTTTTGAGTTTACTTTATCATAAAGCGTTTCTCCTAGGTATATTATAACAATTCCAAATAACAATGCGAAAACTAATGAACCTGCATAAATAAATGTTTTTCTAGGAGAAACAATACTGCCATTACTGTAGGCAGAATCAACTATTTTGGCATTTCCAATTCCAACAGCAAGTGCAATTTGTGCCTCTTCTCGTTTTTGAAGTAGGTAAATGTAGAGTGCTTCTTTAATTTCTTGCTGACGAATGATTCCTCTTAAATCTTTTTCAAAACCAGGCATTCTTGCTAGGTTTCTATCGATTCTGACTTCTTCTTTTTCAATTTCTTGAAGAATTCGTTTTTTTGATTGAATTAAGTTTTTTATACTCGTTTCAATGTTGATTTTAAACTCACTTATCCGATTAGAAAGGTTGATTATCCTTGGGTTTTTAAGCGTTGTGGTTTTTAAATCCTCAATGCGCTCCATTACTAATTTGTTGTGTTCTTGAATAATATTTTCGATTCGGTTGTCTGAAAGACCAAGATTGATTGGGATTAAATCATCCGGACGATTATTCGTTTGAAGATGATCCAACATCATATAACTTAATTGCAATTGCGTATTTGCCTCAATGTATTTGCTTCTAATATCTTTTGCAGAATAGACACCTGATTCTGTTTCAAATTCGACATTTGTTAAGTCATTATTGTTTTTGAAAATTTTCGCGGAGTCTTCAATGTCACCAAGTTCCTTTGAAATCACGCGAACGCGATCACTAATAAAATCTGATGTGTTTCTAGATATAAAATTTTTATCGCTGATTGCATCTTCATTATATTGGTTGACTAATTCATCTAAAATATCTTGTGCTTTTTCTTTTGAATTATCATTCATTTTGATTGTCAAAATCGTAGATCCAGCGCCTAATTGTGATATAACAATTTTTCCTAAGTATTTATTTACTGCAGATTCAAGTGGAATGTATTTATACTCGTAATTTCTGCCAATTACATCATCATTAAAATATTCATTTTTTGAAATTTTAATTTTAACACCTTTTTTAATTTTCAACCACATGTTTAATGGAAAGGTTCTTTTTTTTCCACCATTTACGAATTGAAGCGAAATATTTTGGTGGTTTAAAATTGTAATTGCCGTAAAGAAAGAAAATTCATCAGTTTTGGCAGAATCACTTTTAGAAATATTTACATTCAACGGACTTAGCCTGTAAATCTCCCTTCTTTTAAAACCAGTAACTTTACCAACAGCATAATATTCTTCTCGAAGTTTTAAGCGATTAATAACATTCCGCATTAAGTTTCTTGAACTTAAAATAGCTTTTTCATTTTCAATTGAATTTCCATCTGCAAAAATGGATAAGTCTTCAAAAGCTGAGGTTTCAGACATTCCTGAACCGCCTTTTTGATTGTTTTTAATTAAAATTGTTGTAGAAGCTTCAAATTGAGGAACTTTGTAGCGTAAGTATATTGTCGAAAAAATTAATGCGCCAGCTATTAAAGCAGCAAATAACTTCCATCTTTGGGCATACTTAAATGCAAGTTCTTTATAATTTATTTTTTGACTTTGTTCATTGTCAAAAAAACTAAGTTGGTTTTCTTCCATTATTTTGATAGTATACTAATAGCGCTAAGCAGGATTGAAATTGTAGATATTATTGGCAAGAATATTTGACTAACGTTGGCGTTACTTAATTTGGCTCGATTTGGTTTTACATAAATAATATCGTTTTGCTGTAGGAAATATGTGTTTTGATTGAAAATATTTTTTTGTGTTAAATCAATATTATATTCCTTCAAAACCCCATTTTCTTCACGGATTATTTTCACTTCTTTTCTTTTACCAGAAATATTTAAATCTCCAGCAATTCCAACTAGTTCAATAATTGTCATTTTTTCATTGGGTACGTTGTATGTTCCAGGGGTTTTAACGTCACCTAAAATTGTCACTTTGAAGTTAATGATTTGAATCTGTACTATTGGATCTTGAATGTACTCACTTAGTTTTTTCTCGATTTCGTTTTCAACTTGTTCTCTTCCTCTATTTACAACTACAAATTTACCAATAAAAGGTAACTCAATTTCACCTAAACTATTAACCAAAAACCCTCCTTTTGCAACGCCACCAGATGAATAAGTCACAGTAGAGCGTGCATTTGGAATTTCTGGAGTTAGCATTTTTACAGCTTCTTCATTTGAGGCTGTAAGTTTAATTTCCAATAAATCATTTATCCTAATTAGAGGAATAAACTTCTCGTGTAATTGAATATTTTGTTGGGATAATTCACCTTGAAAGTAAAGTGTCTTTTCGGCTGTCTTACAGGAGAATAAGCTCAATGTTAAAAGGACTAAGAAAAGGATTTTTAAAAAGTTACAATTCATGAATTATGTTGTTTATGAAGAACGTTTTCCTTTGAAAACAATTTTAAAGATAGAAACAAAAAAATACTTGATATCTGTTGTATATGGATTTTTTGTTTTTTGTTCTAAGTAAACCAATTCAGCTTCAAGTACACTTTCTTTTGTAGTCCCAAAGTCATGAGCAAGATAAGGAGGTATACATCCTGGTTTATAATGAATTCTTTTCTCTCGAATTTCTTTGGGTAGCGTATTAAGATAACTTTCACTTACTGGCCTAACGCCTACTATTTTCATTTGAAATTTTAGCACATTCAAAATTTGCGGTAACTCGTCTAACCAATATTTCCGAAATATTTTTGCCCATTTTGCAGCTCTAAAATCATTTTTTATTTTTCCTTTTTCATCGAATCCGTGAGTTTTTATCATGTATTCGTGAAGATATTCAGAATATGGATGCATGGTTCTTAATTTATATACTTTAAAAAGTTTTCCGTTTTTACCAATTCGATTAATCTTAAGTAGTACGCCTTCACTCGTAGTTTGTTTCAAGGGATCGCCTTTCCTTTCCAATATAAAAACATGAAAGTTAGATTTTAGTGGAAAGAAATCGCATATTTCAAAACCGTTATACACAAATCGACCTAAAACCTCAGCTTTTGATAGTAATCTTTTTGATTTATGAAATGTTAAAAATTTATACCAACTTAATTTTGGTAAAATTCGGTAAAAAACAAAAAAAAGAATTCTTACCAATATTCCTATTACTGGTTTTTTTAAAACATTTTTTTTCTTTTTCCAATCATCTAGTGTCTCAACTAATCCTATATAATAAGGCACGTTTGAACTTTTTAGTTTTTGATTAACTTCTGATAAATGTAAATTTAAAAATTGGTGTTTTTGTAAGAAGTCTTGATCAACAATGGCTTTTAAATTGCTAGTTGATAATGAGTCTATAATGATTTTTTTTGCAATTTTTGAGTTAGATTTTTCATTAAAATTGGAATTTAAATGGTCTCTTAGTATTGTACTAAATAGGTCAATTTCAATTTCGTGAGTCTTTGGTTTATTTTCGTAACTTCCAGATTGCGATGCAAACATTTTTTGTGTTGTAGTTATATGTGTTTTGAAACACAAATGTAGCTATTTTTGTTGCAAAGTTATCATTAGGTAAACGCCAGTACCATAATAAAATCAAATAGTCCTCAAGAATTTAATATGTTTAAAAAAATAAAAAAAGCACCTAGTTATTTCCGAAGTATTAACAAACGGATTAACAGGATTGGATTTTTTAAAACTGTTAATGAATTAATCAAATACAATCGGTTTTATTACCGACTTTTAAAAAATAATGGAATCAAAGTTGGCATTAAAACAGTTCTTTTTCATACTGCATTCTACACCAAGGTTGTTAATCTTTTTTCAGAAATTTCTCATGAAGAATTGATGAAAGTAATTCCTAGAAGCATAACTCATGGTATCTATGAAAAAATTAAATTAGAACGTCGTGAAATTACGTATGATAAACATAAAATGTATGAACGCATGCTTCAAGGGGGAATCACTACTCCTGAAATATTTTTAGTCACTGCAGAAAATTCAGAATGTATTTTTGAGCATAAATCGTTCATTGAATTACTCAAACTAGCAGAGACCACTCGTGTTTTGGTAAAGCCTAGATTCTCAAATGGTGGTGTGGGAATTCATTTATTAACTCCAAAAGATAAAATTTTAGACAACCATATTTACCAAGAATTTGTATATAACCATAAGAAAATTATTGCTTTACAAGGCTCCGATTATTGTGGTACAATTCGATACGTTATTTATAATAAGTCGAAAGAAGAAAAATTTCCTGTCGCAGCCTCTATCCAGATGAATGGAGGTAAAATTACAGATCACATGGTTAACGGTGGGTCTTACAGTGCATCAATTGATTTAAAAACAGGAAAAATTTCAACTAAGGGATTGGATCGTTCTGGTGAAATTTTAGAAAAAAATCCTATCTCTGGAATGCAAATAGTTGATTTTCAACTGCCTCTTTGGGATGAAGTATTGTCTCTAGTCGAGAAGACATGCGATGAGTATACAGAGCTTCCATTAATTGCATTTGATGTGGCATTAACTGATCAAAAACCGTTAATCTTAGAAATTAATGCTGGTTGTGGAACGGTTGCGGCTCAATTTGATAAAGGTTGGTTGTATCATCCTTTTGTAACTGATTATTTTAGTGTTAAACCTTAAGCTTTTTCATTATTTTAATTACTATTTTCGCATACAAATTCACAAAATGGAATACACAATCTTAAAGTCTAAAATTCACACAGTCCGTGTTACAGAAGCAAATATAGAATACAAAGGTTCAATTACAATCGATGTTGCACTTATGGAAGCTGCAAATCTTAAAAAATACGAACAAGTTTATGTAAACAATGCTACTAACGGCTCTCGAATAATGACTTATGTACTACCGGGAGAACGTGGATCTGGTATGGTTTGTATGAATGGAGGTGCAGCTTTACACGCAAATGAAGGAGATACAATTCATGTTTTAACCTTTTGTTCTTTAAATGATGAAGAGTTAGAGACTTTTATTCCGCTTGTGGTATTTACAGATGAAAATAACCAACTCCTTTCTATTGAAGAATATGTATGATTTTTCAAAAATAAGTTTAATAAGGACATTTTTTAAGTATTTTTTTTGTTAACCTAATTATAAATCTCGCAGAATTGTTGTTTTAAAAGTTCTTTTAAATCTTTTGCTTAAACCAACTTGATGCCTATTCCATCTCTGAAATAAATTTAGGTAGAATAAGTGTAAACAACAATGTGGATGTTTTTTGAATTTAAGTTCATGCTTTGTAAATAGTTTATTGAAAATGTGTGAATTATGTAATAAATAATACTTTCTAGGTAAGTTATCATTACTTTATTTAGTTGTACTTTGTGAATATAAATAAGTACAATCTATTTTGAAGTTATACATTAAATACATGGTTAGTAATCGCTGTAAAATGGCGGTTAAGGAGGAATTAAGGAAACTTAATTTACATTTCATACTTGTTGATTTGGGTGAAATTGAAATCATGGAAAACCTAAGTAAGGATGAACTTGAACTTTTTAGAATTGGATTGATTTCAACTGGCTTGGAATTGATGGACGATAAAAAAGCGGTCTTAATTGAGAAAATTAAGAACGTGATTATTGAAATGGTGCACCATTCTGACGAAGTGCTTAAAGTAAATTTTTCCGATTATTTAAGTGAAAAACTTCATCATGATTACACTTATCTAGCGAATTTATTCTCAGAAGTTCAAGGCACAACTATTGAACAATTTATAATTTCACATAAAATTGAACGCATCAAAGAACTCATCATTTATGGAGAGTTAAATATCACCGAAATCGCCTGGAAAATGAACTATAGTAGCGTAGCTCATTTATCTAATCAGTTTAAAAAAATGACAGGTTTATCTCCTTCTCATTTCAGAAATCTTAAGGACAAAAGACGAACCCCAATTGAAGAAATTTAATTTTTTAAACTATGCCTTTAATAGAAAATCAAAATTCCCAATATGCAAGAAGTCTTATTGAAGCAAGTCATGACCCACTTGTAACTATAAACATTGACGGTGAAATTACTGATATGAATCAAGCAACGATTGATATCGTTGGTATAAAACGGGAGCAATTGACGGGAACTAGTTTTTTAAACTATTTTACAGATCCACAAAAAGCAAAAGCGCTTTATGAAAAGATTTTTGCTGAAAACTCTGTATCAGATTCACCATTAACGTTAGTAAATTCAGAAGGTCATTTAATAGAAGTAATTTTTAATGGTTCTGTTTATATGGACAATGCTGGTATTATTCAAGGTGTTGTTGCTGTGGGAAGAGATGTTACCAAGAATAACAAAATCAAAGCAAATTTGGAAAAAAGTCTGAAGGAAATTTCAGGTTATAAAAAAGCAATAGATGAATCTTCGATTGTTGCGATAACAGATAGTAAGAGCATCATCAATTATGTAAATGATAATTTTTGTAAAACGTCAATGTATTCTAGGTCAGAGTTAATTGGTAAAACACATAAATTAGTAAATTCAAAATATCATTCTTCAACCTTTATGAAATTATTATGGGACACAATAAGTGTCGGAAAAGTTTGGCATGGAGAAATTAAAAATAAAACAAAAGCTGGAGAATTTTATTGGGTGGATACAACCATCGTTCCTTTTCAAGATGAACTTGGTGAAATTTATCAATTCGTTTCGATAAGCTATGATATTACAGATAAAAAGATGCTTTCTCAATATACATTGAGTTTAATTGAAGCAAGCCGTGATCCTCTTGTCACCATTAGCAAAGTAGGTAAAATAATGGATATGAATGAGGCTATGGTACGTGTGACTGGTTTTTCGCGCGAGGCATTAAAAGGTACTGATTTTAAAAATTATTTTCTAGAAACCCAAAAGGCCAGCGAAGTTTATAAAGAAGTTTTCTCAAAAGGTTTCGTTGCAGATTTTCCTCTAACGATAAAAGATGGAAAGCTCACAGATGTATTATTTAATGGATCTATTTACAAAGATGATTTGGGAGTTGTGCTTGGTGCTGTAATTGTTGCAAGAGATATAACTGAGCAAAAACGAATCGAAAACGAACTTACGGAGGCGAAGGTATTTGCTGAACTTGCAACAAGTTTTGCTGAAGAAGAGAAGGAGAAAGCAGAAAGAGCAACATTAATTGCTGAAGAAGCCATGCGTTCAAAACAGCAATTTTTATCGAATATGAGTCACGAAATTCGTACACCGATGAATGCGATTATTGGTTTTACTAAAGTGCTTTTAAAAACAGATTTGACCGAAAAACAAAATGAATATTTTTCAGCGATTAAGATTAGTGGCGACGCATTAATAGTTTTAATAAATGATATTTTAGATTTAGCAAAAGTTGATGCTGGTAAGATGGTTTTTGAGAAAACTCCATTTTCGTTATCCAACTCCATTCCTTCAATGTTGCATCTTTTTGAGACAAAACTTAAAGAGAAAAACTTAAAAATGATTGTAAAATTAGATACTAAAATACCCTCAACTTTAGTAGGTGACCCTATTCGATTACATCAAATCATATTAAATTTAGTTAGTAATGCGATTAAATTTACATTGGAAGGTGAAATTACAGTTGAATTGAAATTATTAAGTCAAAATAAAGAACAAGCAACAATTGAATTTTCAGTTCAAGATAGTGGAATTGGTATTCCTTCTGATAAATTAGCGAGTATTTTTGAAAATTTTCAACAAGCAACCAGTGAGACCTCACGGATTTTTGGTGGTACAGGTTTGGGTTTAGCGATTGTAAAACAATTGGTTGAATCTCAAGGAGGGTCAGTTAGAGTAGTAAGTGAAATAAACAAAGGTTCGACCTTCAGTTTTGTGTTGAGTTTCAATAAATCGAGTGAAAAGGCAAATGAAGAAATTGTGTTTGTTCAGCCAACAATTGATACCAAAAACATTCACATCCTTGTTGTAGAAGATATTCCAATAAATCAGCTGTTAATGAAAACAATTTTAGACGATTTTGGCTTTCAACGCGATATTGCTGCCAATGGAAAAATTGCCATTCAAATGATGAAGGAGAAACAATACGATATCATTTTGATGGATTTACAAATGCCTGAAATGAATGGTTTTGAGGCAACGGAATATATTAGAAACACATTAAAATTAAAGGTTCCAATCATTGCATTAACGGCAGATGTTACCACCGTTGATGTCGCAAAATGTAAAGCTGCAGGCATGAACGATTACATGTCAAAACCTCTAGATGAGCGTATTTTGTATACCAAAATAATGGAATACGTGAAACATACTCCAACTTTCGATTTTCAAGAAGTGCTAGTAAATCAAGAGGAACGAAAACAAGATTTTATAATTGATTTAAAGTATTTGTCCAATCATACGAAGTCGAATCCTAAGATGATGAAGGAAATAATTCTCGCCTTTTTAGAACAAACTCCAACATTAATTTTATTAATTAAAAAAAGTATGATGGAGAAAGATTGGATTACACTTAATGCTGCTCTACATAAAATGATTCCTTCTCTTTCAATTGTTGGCATGGATAAGTCGTATGAAAAAATGGCAAGAAAACTGCAAGGATATGCTCTGTTACAAGAGCAAAACATAGATATTAGTGAGATATTAATAAAACTAGAAGACGCTTGTATAATAGCTTGCAAGGAATTAAAAGATGAGTATAACCGAATAAACAGTAATAAAAAATGAATTTACCAAAGAAAAAAATCGTTCTTGTTGATGATGATGCTGTATTTTTAAAAATGCTTCAAGCTAGTTTAATGGAACATGATGTATTTGAAATTGAAGCGTATCCAACAGGAGAGCAATTTCTTGAAACTATTTCCAATTCAATAGACTTGGTTATTCTTGATTTTCATTTGAACGGCATAAACCAAACAGCCATAAATGGACTAGAAACTTTGGATAAAATCAAATCTTTCAATTCCGAGATCCCAGTAATTATGCTTTCTTCACAAGATAAAATTGAGGTCGCAATTGACTGTATTCACCACGGAGCGATCGATTACATTGTGAAAAGCGAAACTGCTTTTTTCAAAGTTAATCAATCAATTACTAAGCTTTTTGAATTCAAAAAAATCGAGAAAGAACTTAGTTGGTATATGAAAAGAATGTAATTTTAATGTAGAATTATAAGAATCTTCCATCACGCATCACTAAGCTTCTATCCGCCATGTGTGCTAGTTCTTCGTTGTGCGTAACGATAACAAAGGTTTGATTGAACTCGTCTCGCAATTGAAAAAATAATTCGTGTAGTTCTTTAGCGTTTTTAGTGTCTAAGTTTCCAGAAGGTTCGTCAGCAAAAATCACTTTTGGGTTATTGATTAAAGCTCTACAAACTGCTACACGTTGTTGTTCACCACCAGATAATTCAGAAGGTTTATGCGTTTTACGGGAAGCAATCCCCAATCTTTCTAGTAGAGGCAAAGCGAGTTGTTCTGCTTCCTTTTTACTTTTTCCACCGATTAAAGCAGGTAACATTGCATTTTCAATAGCTGTAAACTCAGGTAATAATTGATGAAATTGAAAAATGAATCCCAAGGAAGTGTTTCTGAAATTTGCTAATTCCTTTTGAGATAATTTAAATGGATTAACCCCACCAATTTCTAAGATACCAGCATCAGGTTTGTCCAGCGTTCCTAAAATTTGAAGTAAAGTTGTTTTTCCAGCACCAGAAGAACCGACAATAGAAACGATTTCTCCTTTACCAACTTCTAAATTTACTCCTTTTAGAATGGGCAGTTCACCGTAGGCTTTTTGTATGTCTTTTGCGACAAGCATCAAATATCCAATTTTAGATTGTGTCCCATTTTGTCTCTTTTCACTTGCAAGTAGCTCGCATTGTGAACGTTGCTTTTAATTTCCAAAGATACATTTTCTACAATCTCCAATCCATAACCAACTAAACCGGTTCGTTTTTTAGGATTATTAGTCATCAATCGCATTTTTGATACACCTAAAGCTCGCAACATTTGTGCACCTAAACCATAATCTCTTTCATCAGCTTTGAAACCTAATTCGATATTAGCTTCCATTGTGTCCATTCCGCCTTCTTGTAACTTGTAGGCTTTCAATTTGTTAACCAAACCAATTCCACGTCCTTCTTGATTCATGTATATGATTACACCTTTACCTTCTTTTTCAATAAGATTCATAGCTGCATGTAATTGAGGACCACAATCGCAACGACAAGAACCGAAAATGTCGCCTGTCATACAAGAAGAATGTACTCGTACTAAAACAGGTTCGTCTTTATCCCAAGTTCCTTTTACCAATGCCAAATGATCCATATCAGAATTCAAATCTTTAAAAGCGTGCAATTGAAAATCACCAATTTCTGTAGGTAAATTTACGTCTACAACGTGTTCAATATGCGTTTCGTTTTTGATTCGGTATTTGATTAAATCTTCAATAGAAACAATTTTCAAATCGAATCTTTTCGCGATTTCAATTAGTTGTGGCAAACGCGCCATAGAACCATCTTCATTCAAAATCTCAACGATAATTCCAGCTTCTTCAAAACCTGCCATTCTTGATAAATCAACCGCAGCCTCCGTATGTCCAGCACGTCTCAAAACACCGCCTTTGCGTGCCCGTAATGGAAAAATATGCCCAGGCTTCCCTAATTCTTCAGGGCGCGTTTCAGGATCAATCATTGCCAAAATCGTTTTCGCACGATCGCTTGCAGAAATTCCAGTTGTACATCCGTGACCAATTAAGTCGATACTTACTGTGAATGGAGTTTCATAAGCGGCAGAATTGTTGCGAACCATCATCTCCAAACCTAAGTTGTCGCAACGTTCTTCACTGATTGGCGCACAAATTAATCCACGACCGTGAGTTGCCATAAAATTGATAATCTCAGGGGTTGCATTGCGAGCAGCAGTAAGGAAATCGCCTTCATTTTCGCGGTCTTCGTCGTCCACTACGATGATTACTTTTCCATTTTGAATTTCTTCAATTGCTTCCTCGATTGTATTTAGTTGAAATGTCATTGTTTTTATTGGGACTTTAAGATGTTAGGACTTTAGGATTTTAGGACGAAGTTAGATTTCTACCTCCCCCTTCGAAGGGGGATTGAGGGGGATGACTATAAATTAAATTGTCACCTCCCTCAATCCCTCCTCAAGGAGGGAAGTCATTCACTCTTCACTTTCATCTTTCAGTTCTCAGTTTTCATTTTTCAGTTATTTTGTAGGTATTTGCTTCAACGTTTCCAAATAGTAACCCCAGAATTTTTGAACCGAAGAAATCTGAACTTTTTCATCTGGTGAATGTGCTGCACGAATGTTTGGTCCGAAAGAAATCATATCTACACCTGGTAAATGTTTTCCTAAGATTCCACATTCTAAACCTGCGTGACACGCTTTTACTTTTGGTTGTTCGTTGTATAATTCTTTATAGAGGTTTTCCATCAAGTTCAATATTGCTGAACTTGGATTTGGTTTCCATCCTGGATAATCACCTCCTTGAACTACTTCGCAACCTGCATTTTCAAAAGCGCAACGAATATTCATCGCTACTTCAGATTTTGTAGATTCAACGCTACTTCTTTGTAAAGATTGGCTCGTAAATGAACCGTTTGAAATAATAATTCTAGCCAAGCTTGAAGATGCTTCTACTAACCCAACGATATCTGGACTCATTCTGAAAACTCCGTTATGAACAGAACAGATAAGATTGATTATTCTCTTGAAATCAGCATCATTCATTGCTTTTTCAGCGGTGTCAATTTCTTTCGCTTGAATATTGATTGCTGGCTCGATGCTTTGGTATTCTTCTTTTAAAGTTGCTACTTGAAGATCAAAAAGTTCGTGGAATTTAGCTGCATCTGATGCTTGAATAGCAAGTACAACTGTCGCTTCACGTGGAATTGCATTACGTAAACTTCCTCCGTCAAACGCCACTAATTGAATAGAAATCGATTGGCTAATTTCCCATAAAATGCGCGCCATCCATTTGTTAGCGTTTCCTCTTCCTTTGTCGATGTCCATTCCAGAATGACCACCCAACAAACCACGAATTGAAATTTCAACCGTTTTACTGTTTGCATTTACAAGAACTTCTGAATAGGAATAAGAAGTATTGGTATCAATTCCACCAGCGCAACCGATCGAAAGTTCGTCATCGTCTTCAGTATCGATATTCAATAAAATCTCACCTTGTAATAAAGAACCATCCATTTTCATAGCACCTGTCATTCCTGTTTCTTCATCGATTGTGAAAAACGCTTCGACAGCTGGATGTTGAATTTCGTTGGAAGATAAAACTGCCATAATCGCAGCAACTCCGATACCGTTATCAGCGCCAAGTGTTGTACCGTTTGCACGTACCCAATCACCATCCACCAACATTTCAATTCCTTGTGTGTCGAAATCAAAAACGGTATCCGAATTTTTTTGGTGCACCATATCTAAATGCGCTTGAAGAATGACCGTTTTGCGGTTTTCCATTCCTGCAGACGCTAGTTTTTTGATAATTACATTTCCAATTTTATCAACAATTGTTTCCAATCCAAGATTATTTCCGAAATCAACCATAAATTGACGTACACGTTCTTCTTTTTTTGAAGGTCGAGGAACTGCGTTTAAATCAGCGAAGTGATTCCAAAGAATTTGAGGTTCTAACGAGCGAATTGACATAAGTTGAGTTTAAGGAAATTTAGGATATTGTTGGAAATTTGGATCGCGTTTTTCTAAGAAAGCGTGTTTTCCTTCTTGCGCTTCTTCCGTTAAATAATAGAGTAAAGTGGCATCGCCAGCCAACTCCATCAAACCGTGTTGTCCGTCTAGTTCAGCATTCATCGCACGTTTAATCATACGAATTGCCAACGGACTTCTTTTCATAATCGTTTTGGACCAAGCAACAACCGTGTCTTCCAATTCATCAAAAGGAACCACTTTGTTTACCATACCCATTTTTTCAGCTTCTTCGGCTGTATATTGTTCACATAAGAACCAAATTTCACGTGCTTTTTTCTGACCGACGCAACGAGCTAGGTAAGACGAACCAAAGCCTCCATCAAAACTTCCAACTTTAGGACCTGTTTGACCAAAGCGTGCATTTTCAGAAGCAATTGATAAATCACAAACAACGTGAAGAACGTGTCCACCACCGATTGCATAACCGTTTACCATTGCAATAACTGGTTTTGGAAGCGAACGAATAGCTTTATGAATGTCTAACACATTTAAACGAGGAACTCCATTTTCTGAAATATAACCTCCAACACCTTTCACGTTTTGATCACCACCAGAACAGAAAGCTTTGTCTCCTGCTCCTGTTAGTACGACCACGTTAATGTTTGGATTTTCTCTACAAATAACTAATGCGTCTAGAATTTCAAAATTTGTTTCTGGACGAAAAGCGTTATAAACTTGAGTACGATTGATGGTGATTTTTCCAATACCTTCAAAAAACTCAAACTTGATGTCGGTATATTTTTTAAGTGTTTCCCAATTTCTAGTTGCCATAAAAAAAGTTTTTGCAAAATTAACAACATCAAAGGAAAGGGGATTGTTTAATTGGTCTTATTTTAGAATAAGTAACATAAATCAATTAAACATTAACCTTTTAATTCAATACTTAACAGTATAAAGATCTCGATTAAAATTATGAAAACTACACTTTTTCGGATTGTAAAGAATCGCTGAGAAGGTCATACACAAACGTTCCTAGTTCGCTTTGGAAATAGATGTTGAATAATTCTAAATCAGCGATAAGTGGTTGATTTTCTTTGTTTTCTTCGATTGCGCCAAATTCTTGTTTGGCAATTTTCTTGAAGTATTTCTCTATTATTTTTTCTTCTTCCCAAAAATCATCTTCGATTAAATAGATAGTTGACTCAGGATTTGCATCGAAAAAGGGAGTTTCTTCAGTAACTGTTTTTGCCCAATCTATAAAGGTTGGAGTAGGAGTTATTTTGATAAATCCGCGGTTTAAAATTTTCATTTAGAAGGAATTAAAGTTAGTTTTTCATCAGCAAATTGATACCAAAGTACTTTAGAATTTCGTTTTTGGATGATGATGTATTTATACGTTTCGGTATTTCTGTTGAATTTCACATAACGCATCAATTTTGGAATTTCCAATTTCTTTTTAGAGTAGAAAAAATCGATGTGTTTCTCGGTGACAAGTGCTGTAAAGAAATCTTTTGAAAGTGATTTTGGTGCAAAAACTTTAGACGATTTCTCGATATCTAGCCAATTATAAAACGCATTTTTAGTAGCACTTGAATCCTTAAATTCCCACGAAAAATGTTCGATGTTTGTTATTGAATCTTTTTGTTGAAGTAAAAAAGCAGTTTTTTTTACAGGTTGAAATCGAGTGATGAAGTGCGAATGTTCAATTGGTGAAATGGATTCAATTTCCAGCAAAACAGAGTCTTGCGTATAACTCGTTAAATAGGGGAGAAGTGTATCTTTTGATTCTTTGGTCTCTTTAATTCGTTCTTTACCTTCCGATTTCGGTCGAATTTCATCCAGGTTTTTCATCTGTTTAGGTTTTTCGCTACAGGCATTAAGAAGATTCAAGCAAAGAATTAAAACACTAAAAAATAGACCACTTATTTTCATGGTTCAAAGGTAGGCGAAAAATTATTGATGAATGGTAAATTCTTAATGTTTAATAGTTGCTTTAAATCTAAATAAATCAACTAATTCTTGAAAACTAAAATCTAATCAGATCTCTTATTTCTCAATAAAATCAATCAATATTATGGACCAATTGGTTGATTAATACCAACATTACAAAATTAAGTATATAATGAAATTGATATTATCTAATACATACGACTTTAGCGATAATTAACTTTCTATGTTGACTAGGTATTTGTTAAGATTCCAATTTATTTTAACCTTTTTAAACCAGAAACAAAAAAGCCTTTCGAGAAATCTTCTGAAAGGCTTTGTGGTACTTGTGTGGGGGTTGACGGGTTCGAACCGCCGACCCTCTGCTTGTAAGGCACCCAAAACAACATTCTAATGCGCACAATATCAAGCGCCTACATTCTCTTGTTGTTGAATGTGCACGTTTGATGTGCACAGGAAGCAAGTTTAACATCTATTTTTTTAATCTATAAACCATCTATAAGGGGAAGATTTGTCACTCAATGCTTGACCTATTCCAGAGGCAAGTTCAAAGGCATTTACTCCTCTCTGTAGAAAGAGGTCTATGTAACTGTTCTTATTTGCACCTGTGAATAGGTTATACATTCTCCAAAGGTCAAAATATCCTTGCTCATTAAGTGCAAAGCTTTCGTCTACAAAGTAATCTTTTGCAACATGATTAACTTGTGTGTCATTGAATTGCAACATAGGAATCAAGCGCTTTTGCTCTTTAGGGAGATATTGATGCAATCTACACATACCCAATACTTGTGCAAACTGCTGTTCATTTATCGACAGTTGTGTAAGTTGATACATCAGTTTCAATTGAATATCAGCATTTTAGAAACAGGGTTTGCACATTTGGAAATAAATTCTATTTTTGTCCTTTTAGGACAAGTCATTTTTGAGTTATGATTGGAGCAAAGGTTAAAGAGTTGCGTAAAGCAAAAGGATTGTATCAAAGACAACTTGCTGTGACGTTGGATACTGATTCAGCTTCTAATTCGAAGGTAGATGGCGCAAGTTTACTCATGCAGAAATTCTTGAAAGAGACAAAACAATTTTTGAAATGATTTGGATTAAGGACAAAAGTCTCACAGACCTTGACAATCTACCTGATCCAAATGTTCTTGCAGAAGAAATCATTGAAAATCTACAATCAGGTATAGAAAGTTTCATGTTGGGTTTGAAATGATGGAAAGCGAGCAAAAATATAAAATCACCATAAAACTATTTTCAGGTGGTAAGTTCATTCATGTTTATGAAAGCAACCCTGAATTTGGGTATGTAGTTCTTGAGTCAGAAGAACCTTTTTTTTGTCCAACACTTTTAAGTGATGTATATTTAAAAACAAGTGATGTAAAATCATTTAAATTTCCAAAGCGTCAAGCAATTCTGAGAGGCAGTATTGAAAGACTTGAGAAGTTAGTGGACGCTACTAGTGTAATAAATCTACCAGGAAGAATTAGAATCACAGAATACCTAGAAGACGAGATACCTGAAGATGTTAAAAAAGCAAACATTAGGGATGACATTCCTTTTGAAGAAGCTATCAAACCCTATTTGCTTGTGTTTAAATCTAAAAATGATTCAATAGAAAATAAGATAAGGGATAGATTCAGAAAAAAATCAAATGATGAGGTTCTGACAAAAAAAGGTAAAAGAATTGTAAGGTTTTTCATATACCAAGTGGACAATAAAGCGGACTTATTGATAAAAGGTTTTGATATAAAGTTTGAACCTAAAACGCCAATATTTACTGGTATTGACGTTCCAGTCAATGATCCTAAAGAGGAAGAAAATAATTCAAATTTGTACAATCAAGAATTCAGAAAGGTTTATTATGAATGCGTAAAGCATTTGATTGACGCAAATACTGATTTATTTAGAAATTCAAATCTGTGCAATGAAATTTCGTTCAAAACAGAACTTGAAATAGCGCTTTACACTTGCGCATTTATTGAAAATAACAATCCAATAAACAGCAACAGTGCAAATTATGAAATTTACAAAGAAACATTAATAGAAATTCTTAAATGGATGTTTTCTCAACATATGCTTCTTTTACCCTCTGACTACTTCGGTAAGCGCTTGTCTGAATATGAATTTGACATAAAAAACTGTACTTCAAATGATTATAATCTGCCTTTGTATTCTTATTACAGTCTATTTAAGTCACCACTTAGGCAGTTTGAACTAGATAAGGTTAATGATTACGATATAATGGAATTATACAAATTCAAGTTATTCATGTTTCATATTTCAGATATGAATAGAAAATCAGCAGAATTTTTATTCAAGACACTCAAGAATTTACTGAATACTAATAGTTAAACACCTTATAATGTCTATTTCAAAATGGTTATCCAATAAACTTGATTCTCTAAATGATTATGCGACTGTTAAAACACATCAAAATGCGAAAGAACAAATTGTTATATACTTATTAGAAAGAAAAGATTATGAAGTAAAGGCACTTTTTCATAAAGAGTTGCTACGATACCAAGATATTTTAAGGAAAACAGAGAGAAATCAGTATATAATTAATGAAAAACTTTAAGAGTTTCAGATGTGGTTTCAATACTCAACAATTTGTAGAAAATAGAATTTAAACTAAATTATGATAATACTTGTTATACTTCTTTTGTGTGTTGCAGGTTTCTTTTTGTACAGAGCTTTTTTTAGAACCGCAGATGCAATGATAATTAAACATGCTATGCATGAAAACAACAAAGCAAAGAATAAAATATTCAATGCAATAGAAATCGGTAATTTGAATTTAGCAAGTGATTATTTCCAAGAGGAAAAGGGTAGGTTGAAACACCACTTAAGCATTGCAAAACTTTCAATCTATGAAATTGAGACAATACTTGAAAGCTTTGATATTTGGTATAAGGAAGTTAAATGTAAGTAATTCAATTTTCATTCATGAGATTCTTTCTAACAATTCTTTTCCTAATACTCCTCAATGCTAACTCTTTCTCTCAAAGGCATGTCACAGAAGATGAGATGCTTATGGTAGAAATCATCAAAAAGTATGAAAAAGAGAAGGTAAAAAAGGTATATAAACGCAAAGATGGATTTGTTGTGCTAATATTTCCAAATACAAAATATGTTACAGATGACTCGTATATTCAGAATGTTTATATCAAGCAAAATGGCAAATGGGTGGATCTCACAAAGATCAAACAAGAAAATGGAAAGCATTGATTTACAAGTGGAAATGAATAACGCGTGCAAACTTGCTCTATCAGATACGTGCAACGAGGAGGTTTGGTTGGAGAAATATCATATGCTTTATAAAAGATGCAGTCTCAAACCTCAAGGAAGACCAAGCATTTCTCTTTCATTTCATCATGGTGAGTTTTTTGAGGAGATAGATGAATTTGTTTTAAGGTATTCCAATCTCATTGAACCAACAAAGCAGTGGACAGATGAAGATTACCTTAACTTAGCAGAAGATGAATGATTGTATAGCTATGTAGTACTTCTTTTATTTGATAGAATAACTCAAATTATATGTGTTGAGACACTTTGCTTCGAGTGGTTCATGAATACGTGTGCAAAAAGGCAAACTCTAAACAGGATATTTTAAAATAACTTTATGACATTTCCATTTTACAAATCAAGTCTTAATTACGAAGAATCAGAATTAGCAAGCTTGATACTTGACAATTTCAATCTTAAAAGAGACTTAGGAGATTTTGATTATTTCAAATCATTAGAGGTTTCAAAGGAAATAGAAATAGAATTGACCATTCTTAGTATTGCTATTTTATGCATACACAGACCAAATTTCATTTCTGATGAAGACGCAGACAGAATAGAGCAAACATGTTTAGAAGTAATTGTTTGGATGGCAGGTATGTATCCTCAAAAATTTTCAACAATTAGAGAAGGGCAACTCTATCATGCAAAAACAAAGTTAGATACCTATAAGAAAGAATTGCTAAGCTGTTTGAGGGGTGAAGAGGGTGGTTTGCCTTGGAACATTTATAGTGGAATCTTTCATTTTCCTTTGCAGAGCAAAATAGTAGAAGAAAATCATGAAGTTTTAGCGCGAATAAAAAGCTTTAATTCTACTTTAAAGTGGTTAATTTCAAAGCACACTGAGATTTCTTTCAAATGTTTTGCAACACTTAATCCAGATCTTTGGTGGTATGCTTTTCCATCTTCAAAAGAAGATTTATTACAACATAAAGAAAAATATTTATGCTGTAATAAATGGTTTGATTATGTAAGAGAAAATGAAAAATTGTATGAGAAATATAAAAAAGTGTAATAGTTGATTGCAAAACTCTAATTACTAACCACCTATCAAAGATAAATTAGACATAAAATATGACCTACACAAAATCAAAAGTTTTAGATTGGCTAGAACCTAGTGTTCCAAAGCTAACTTGGCAACAGCAAACATTGTATAAACTTATTATAGACCATACAAGAGTAAGAAGGTTGTTGTTTCAGCATGGCTATTTTGCAGATGAGCTTGCCTCAAATAAAGTTGAAATGGAGTTGGCGATTTTGACTTGTGTAGTCTTTTCCTCTCACAATTCAAATGACTTACAGGTAAAGACTTTACAAGAAATTGACAATGATATTATTGCAATTCTAAGGTCAATTGCTTGCAGTTGCGCCTTGTTTCATCTCAATCAAGACTTTATCAGAAAAAGGATATTTGAGTATCAAGATGATTTAAAGCAATGCCAATCAGAAGAATCAACTTTTTTGCCATTTAAAAGTTATCATAATATTTTTAACCAGCCACTAAAAAAGGAGGATATTAAGCAGATTCAAGTTGATGATAATGCTGTGGCAAAATTTAAAGAAGTTCTGATAGAAATTGTGGAAAATCACAAAACAGTTTTTGATAAGTTCTCAAAGAAGCATGTTCCATTTAACTTTTTTTCAGCAGCATTAGATGAGGTGCGTCATTACAATTTTATAAATCAGATGTATTACAAAGAGGAGAGATAAAAACAAGGAGGCTTTCACCTCCCTGTTACAGCATTGATAATCTTTCTATTGAGCGCATCCAACTTTTGAAGGTCATATTGCTCCAAGTAAATCTCAGTCACAGCATGCGCAGGAGATTTATGTCCTAGCAGATAGGAAATTTCTTCTACAGTTATACCTAAGCCCCTTGCTATATTGGCGTATGAGTAGCGCATAACATAGGTAGACAGCTTGATATCTAACTCTAGTAACTTGCTAATTTTTTTGAGATGATTGTTCACTACATGTAGATGCTGACCATACCTTTTGAGAACTTCAATGTCCTTGTCAAGTAGTTGAATTTCTTCATCCAAAACGCCAATGAGTGTGATGCCACCTTTGGACAGCTTTTTCAGAAGCACGTTTACCTCTTCTTCCATGCCAATAGAATATATGGTCTTGGTTTTTGAACGCTCATAGATAATTCTGTCACCTAAAATTTGCTTATTAGTAAGTTTTACCAAATCCTTAAAGTTGATACCACGCAACAGGAATATCAACTTACCAATACAGTAGCTTCTGTAAAGAGGATGTTGCTCTGGCAAATTCAAGTCAAAATACCTTTGCATCTGTTCCAGATTCAGTGTTTTTGGAACAGACTTACCTTTCTTTATCTTGTATCTGAAGAAAGGATACCAACCTTGCTCTACTATATCTACAAGGATTGCTTTGTTACAGATTGCCCTCAAGGTTCTCATGTACACGCTTAGTGTATTCAACTTGACGCCATTTTTCAAAAGCACCGTCTCAGCTTCAAGCAAGTGCATGTGCTTTAATTCTTTGAATGGAATATCCAAGTTCATAACACGCTTCAATCCTCTCAAGGCGCTGAGGTAGACACCTGCATTTCCTGCTTTACCAATTTCAGCAAGTCTGACTGCTTCTTGTTGCCAAAACTCAACGATGGTAAGTTCTGATTTTTGACTCTTGCCAAAGAGCGCTTTTATCTGCTCAATACTCACATCATCTTGCATTTGCTCCAAATGGATAATCTTGTCTCTACAAGTATCAATCTCCTTTTGTAAGGACTTGTTGAGGGATTTGTTTCCTATTACAACTTCTCTTTTGTCATCAAACTGATGCTCATGTAATTCTTGGTTAGTTGCAACATCTACATATTTACCCGCTTGTCTAATGCGAATTACCAAAGGGTATGCACCAGACTTCTTTTTTCTCCTTTTGTCAAGGACTAATTTAACTGTTGCCATTGCACAAATCATTGTGCTTCCTGTTTGACATCACCACCAGAAAATGTGCACGCCTCATGTGCACGTTTCATCAAAATTCAGCCATGTGCACGCGCTTGTGCACGCCATTTGGCACTTGTAAAAGAATTGAAAAGTAGTAGTACTTTGAATTTTGAGAATATGGATGTGTCTCGCACAACCACTTTAAATACAAGCGTTTTAAAACAAAAAAGCCTCACATTTCTGTGAAGCTTTTGTGGGGGTTGACGGGTTCGAACCGCCGACCCTCTGCTTGTAAGGCAGATGCTCTGAACCAGCTGAGCTAAACCCCCTTCTTTTTTGAGAGTGCAAATATACTTAAATTAAAATGAATATTCCAAATTGTTTTTGAAATTATTTTTCATTTTTTATTTCTTCTATTTTACTTAAAACATCATCTAAGCCTTCTTTAAATTTTTCAAAATCTTCTTTATAAAGGAAAATCTTGTGCTTCTGATAGTTACCGTCACCCCCTTCGTCAGAAAATGTTTTTTTACTTTCCGTGAGTGTGATATACAAATCATTTCCTTTTGTTGCTTTGATGTCGAAAAAGTAAGTTCGCTTACCTGCCCGCACAACTTTAGAGTAGATTTCGTTTTGATCTGAATTCATAAAATAGTTTTAGAGTGTCAAAGATGCTGTTTTTTTGATAAAAATCAAAAAAATGTAAAAAAAAATAATCTTAACTTGCTTAAATACAAGATTGTAAAACAGATTTAATTAGTCAAAATGATTTATTTATTCGTTTCAACTAGCATTAATCTGAATTTCAATTTAAATGTTAAGTTATAATTCTACCTTATTTTTCTAACACTTTTGAATAATAAGTGTTAAATTCAACACTTGAACAATGAACAAAAGACACTGAAAAGTTTAACATATCTTGAATACGAATTATTTCAGGATACTTTTTTGCTTCGGTTTGATATAGAAAACACTTGCTTCCAATTAACTGAATTTCATAAAAAGAACGCTCGCTGTCGATGCGATAAAACGATTTGTCATTCATCAGTTTTCGATATTGTGGAAAGTTCATCCTTAAAGTCTTTCCAAAGGTGTTTTTACGCCATCAACAAGAGAATAACACGCTAATTTATCTTTAAAAACAGATGATTTGAAAATAGAACGATTCAAAAGCATTCGAACACATTCTTGTATTCCTTCAACTATAGATGGATGTGGATGAATCAACTCAGAAAGCACTTCAATTGGCATATTTAACTTAATCAATAAACCAACTGCTTGAATGGCTGTAGAAGCATGTGCACCTACAACACGCATTCCTAATATCCGCATTTCGTTGTCATTCGTTACAATAATTTTGAAAAAACCTTGTGTTTTTCGCATCGCAATTGCACGCGTAATCAAGGAATAATCTATCTTAACAACTTTAATTGGAATTCTTTGTTCGACACATTGTTGTTCATTAAAACCAACAGAAGCAACCTCTGGATTTAAAAACATTATTGTACAAATATTGACGTAGTTCAACAATTCGGGTTTATTTCCAAATGCTTTTTCAACTGCATGTCGCGCTTCGATTTCACCCATGTTTACTAAAGCAATACGTCCGGAAACATCACCAACAGCATAAACATTAGGAATATTTGTTCGTGTATCCTCATCACCAATATGGACACCTCGTTTAGACATTAAAACCCCAGCGTTTTCTAATCCAAGATTTTCGATATTTGGCTGACGACCAATGGATAAAAGCGCTTTTTCAACACGAATTACTTCGCTCCTCCCATCAGGATAAGACAATTCGTACTCCACTTCACCATCAATTTTTTCAAGTCGTTCTAATTTTGCATTGGAATGAATCACAACACCTTTATCTGTTAAATTACTCGAAATCAATCGGGAAATATCTGCATCTTCAAATGGTAAAATGCGTTCTTGTCGGTCGATGATGTAAACTTTTGTACGCCCAAAATTGGAAAAAATAGTTGCATATTCACATCCAATTACACCTGCACCAACTATTACTAAACTTTTAGGATAATCTTCAATGTTATCGATGCCGTTACTTGTAAGAATAACCTTTTCGTCCACATCAAATTCAGGCATTCTACGTGGTCGACTGCCTGTTGCAAGTACTATATTTTCTCCCCAAACGATTTTTTCTTCCCCTTCGTGTGTTATTCTAACTTCGTTTTTAGAAACTAAATATCCATGACCTCGCTCGTAGTGAAGCAATTTGTGCATGGTTTCGGTTTGCAATAATTTAATATGGGCAGAGTATTGAAATTTGCGTTCAAAAATCGCTTCAGCAAGGTTTTTCTTTACATCCTCCCAAGAAAGTTCAAATTTTGTTCTTCCTTTTGAAACAATCATATCATTCACATCAGCAACACGATTGGACAATTCCCAAAGAGTTTTTGATGAAAGCGCACCATTATATACGCCTGCTCCTCCAACTTTATCCATTTCGATTAAACAAACACGTTTACCGAAATCTATCCCTCTCATTGCTGCTGCGTATCCTGCAGGACCACCGCCAATGACAACTAAATCAAATTTTTCCATTTACTCTAAATTCGATGTAAATATAGTTATTACCTGAGTTCAATGGATTTAATCACTATTAGTTTAATATGAAAAAAAATAGTATTAGTTCAAGATTACTTGAATTTTCAACCTTAAAAATTCCATTTCATGCTTCTGTCGTCAAGGACAGCAAAAGAAATCTTCCAAGCAGGAGTTGGTTTGATGTTGTTTCCATCGGAAAGTACGCCATAAATTCCGACACGTAAACGACGACGAGAAAGTTTAAAATTTCGTTCTAAACCAGCAAGTATTTCGTAGTGTTGCCAATTATATTCCTGAACATAAAGTGCTCCAACACCAGCAACTAAACCAATTCTGGTTTTTTTCATAAATGGGATTTTATTCAAAATTGCACCATTGTCGTGATGCACAAAATGCGCCTCTAAAGATAAACCTGAGGTAATTAAATTACTGTCTAAACCTTGAAAAGAATACAATGGATTGGAGAACCAAATGGGGTCGCTTCTTCGTTGATATTTAAAATCAGGATTATATAAATTCCGTGTACTTAAGAATTTACCTGCTGATAAACGATAACTGGAAGTACCTAAAGTGGCAATTTTAAACGTTTGCATGATGTCAAATTGCATATAAAAATGATCGACATCGCTACCAAATATTTTAGGCATTCCACGTTCGAAGTTCAAGTAAAAAGTTGGCCAAGCAGAACCTAGCAATACTTTTCGATAAGGCTCACGCATGTATTTTTGCATTGGTGTATAACTCAATGTCAAATCACCAATCATCGCTTGATAGGATTTAAAATCTGAAGGTTCTGAATTTGGTAAAATAGAATCTACAGCTGTCAAAAATTTATATCCTTTCAAACTTCTTCTTTCGCTAAATTCAAAACTTAAATCGATGTAAAACCCGTTGAAAATTTCGTATTCAACATTGGTTCGCATGCGAGTTGCTTCAATAAAATTTTCTCTTTTATAGACTTGTGTTATCGCATCAAATCCTCGTATTACATCAAAATCATGATTGATTGAAAAGCGCAAGAAACCAAAATGAAAAGGATCAAATCGGTATTTCCACCAAGTACTTCCTTTTATATCTTGATTAAGCAATCCATAAGAAATTCGGGTATAAGAATCCAAAGTTCGCTCATCTTTCCACTTTTTGAAATAATCAAAACTTGGTGTCAAGCGAGGCCCTGCAATATAAATTGGTTGAATGAAAGTTGCTAAAGAACCTATTGTCCATTGCTGTCTTTTAGGTCGATTTCTGTGGTCAACTCCAAACCAAAGCACTTTTAAAACCGTTACTTTATTAAAGATTTTATCAACGGAATCGAGGTATTCTTTTCTGTTTTGAAAGTCGCGAATACTATCTTTTGCAATGATAAATTTTCGTTCTTCTTCTGTTAAAGTTGTTTGTCTATTTTGTGCCCAAAAAGCAGTGTCTTTCTCGTAAGCTTCTTTTTCTGTTACAGCAAGCTCAGTGTTGAAAAACTTATTGCCGAAAGTTGGTTTAAAATTATAATTCGAGAAAATAGCATTGGTCGAACACTTTGAAACTTCATTTTTGTAGCGCACACCGTAAGTTAAGTTTTGGGTAGCAAGTACACAAATGGAGTCACCTGGATGCGTGAATGTTTGTTCAATGGTGAAATAATCGTAAATCAACAAATTCCCTTTGTTCATCGTTAATTCGAGCTTCTGCACTAACCACAAACTATCGATTACATAAATGTATCCTTCTAAAGTTGTAGTTGCAGTGTTTCTGGGGATAATTTTAATTTTTGAAATCATTCTTCCGTTTTCTTCAAATTTCTTTTCCAATCGGTATTTGTACGAAAGGATTCCCGGTGAAGAAATAGGTGAACTGACAGGAGTTTGGTGTAAATCGTCTAAATGCAATAAATTTTCAAAGAAATTAAAATTCGATTTTACAGTCGTTGTATAATAAAGTGATTGTGCGTTTCCTCTTAATGTAAATGCATTTCGGATTTCCTTTACCTTGTTTCCCGGTGCATAATTTCGAGTCAGTTGAACTTCCACTAAATTCATTTTATCTGTCCAATCACCTTTTTTCTTTTTATCATTTTCTAAAGGATCGGCGTCCGTTTTTGTAGGCTCGTTGGTTTGTTTTTCTTTAAGTTTAGGATCTAATTTTTCAGTTGCTTTGATGTACACATCAACGATATGTGAATAATTCCAAGGGTTAATTTGCTCCCTTTTTTTCACGACTTCCATCATGATATCTCTTCCGGGGTTTGATTTTTTAATGGAAACTTCGATTGATTCCAACTCTTTTATTTTAGTAGGAAAGAGCTGCATGTTTTTGGCAATGTCTAAATTGTTTAGTGTTACGTACGTTTCTCGATCATTAAAACCTGTTGCTGAGAAGATTAAAAAGTATTCTCCAGGCATCATTGAAAGTTCGTATTTCCCATTAATATCTGCAACTGTTCGTTGTTCGGATGCATTTTTTACATAAACAATAGCGAATGGAATTGGTGTATTACGTTCGTCGACAATTTCACCTCTCACAAATTGTTGAACGAAAGCGGGGAAACTGATGGTAAAAAAGAAAAATAGTAAAAGTATTTTTTTCATTCTTTATTGAGACAATCTTATTAGTGTTTAAGTTACTTTTTTCGATAAAATTTATTGTGAAAATAAACCATTTCAGTTTTTTTAACTCAACAATTGTGTTTAAAGAATTTTGTGGATTAAGAACCTTAATAAAAGATGTATGAAAGGATAATTTATTTTTTTTGTGGTTGGTTGTTTTCTTGATTTTTTACTTCTGCAAGGTATTTTAAGTGCTTTTCCATTCTTTTCATCATATATGTTTTCATCAAATACATTCCGAGTGAAACGGCTACGAAAACGTAATAAAAAGACCATTTATTAAAGCCATCCATAATTGATAGATAAGTAATTAATAATCCAAGCGAAATGGCTGCAAAAAGCCAAAAATATCGCATGATGTTGTTATATGTATTCATTTGTTTTGGGTATTCTAATTAGTTTATTTCAAGTTCTTCTTCAATTTGAATTTTTCCTTCTGGTTTTAATAATTCATATTTATTAAATTCTTGTGTTGTTTTTATCCCGTCCTTACCAATAACTATACCTTTTGGTGAACGCACAATTATTTGGGAAAGGGAATAAATCGTACTGTCTCTTTGATTCCAATAAAGTGCCTCTGTTTCAAGCATTTGTTTGTTCTTAAAATTATACAATCGCACAGAATCCTTTACAATAATAGTTCCATTTGTAAAATTTATTTCTCCGTATAATGCAAATAAAGTTGATATGACTTTGCCTTTATCGTTAAAAAAGTTAACACGTAAGCTATCTTTAACCTTTGTGATGTGTGTTTTGTTTCGGAATGTTTCTGCCAAAGTTGCAATTATTTCAACCTTTGCATAACCACTATCAGATATCATAATGTGTAAATCTTTGGTGGTTTCATCAGGCGTATTCGTGTCGAAAGTGATTTTTTGAATTGCTTCCAAATCATTTTCACAAGAATAGATAATAAGCAATGAAAGCAAGTAAATTACTAAAAGATTTTTTTTTTTGCTTTTTATGGTTATCGGTCTCATTGACATTTATTGAATCAAGGCAATTTTAATTAAATCTTAATCCAATTTTCTTTTTCTAAACCACTTATCAAAACTTGAAGGTGAAACAATCAATCCAAAATTCATTCCTATAAATGATTCCTTCAATGCATTTGCTTCATTCAAACCTCTTTGTCCAAATTGAAAAGATATATTCAGAGATGAAAGTGATTGTTGAGCAAGAATTGGAATTCCTAATCCAAAGGTTAAACCACGTTCTTCATAAACACGTTCATTTTTAAAATAAGGTAAAGTTTGTTGATAAGCACCCAAACGATAACTGAATTTTTCTAAAGCTTTTAAATTAGTAAAGTTCTCAGAGATTCTTAATTCAGGATTGAACTGTAAACCGAAACTCAATTTAGTGTAATCTACTAAATCCCATTTCGTTAAGGTTCCAATTTCTGGTTGAACACTACTGTAATCAGCATAAGAAAGCATAACATTTAAACCGGGATGCAAAATTCGTGTTTTACGATGCCAATCAGGTAAGGCAAATAAGTAATTTATTCCGAGTTTAAAACATAAACCAACATTCACTTTTCCGCTAGTTACGTTGTAAAGTAGTGTATCGTAAGAATTTGGTGTATTGATGTTTGACGCTGTATATAATTCTTCCTTGTAAGTAGTATTGTAACTTTGTGCCGGTTCAACAACTGCAGAAAGCATCAATTGTTGTTTTTTGGTAATCGCTTGACGGTAGTAAGTTCCTATTTCATAATGGAATGCGCGCATTTGAAAAATATCATAACTCAATCCGCCTTGTGAAGTATTTGGATCCACTAACAGTGATTTTCGTTGATTGTTAACACTTCCAAATAAATAAGAAGCATTGAATCCTAGTGCAAGTTTTGTATTTTTCTTGTTTAAAATTCCATAGGAAAAACCCAAAAATAGATTTTGAATTCCACCTGTTCCGATGTACGTATATTCCAACGTGTCAGTTCCAGTGAATTGTTTTTCAGAAAATGAATATCCTCTTGTTGAATAAGGACGAAGACCAAACGCCAATCCCATTTTCTTTTTCATTTTGAATCCGATAGCGAAATGTTCTACTAAAGCAGTTCCACTTAATTCTGAAGCAGAACCTTGGTCGTAACGAGAAAGACGTGAGGTAATATCTAAAGAAAACAGTGTATTTCCACTACTTAAAGTACTATATGAAGCGGGGTTGAAAAAATTCAATTGCGTAGAATCGAAAAAGTTAAAGTTATTTTTTCCTAACGCATTATAAATGGAGTGACTTCCTGATGCTTGTTCTCCGATTCCAGAGTAGGAAATAGGGTCTTTGGTACTTGATTGACCATAAATTCCTGATATAAAAGCTAATAAAAGTAAACTAAGCGTGTGTCGCATTCAATTTGTAAATTTCAAAGATTCCTTTGAGGGTTAAATTTTCGTCTGCAAAGATGTTACTTTTTTGCTCGAAATCAAAATAATGAGCATCTCCACCTGTGATAAAAATAGTTAAGTCTTGATATTCATGTTGATAACGATTAATAATACCATTTATTTCAGCTTGCATCCCATTTTGAACACCTGACTGAATGGCTGAGGTTGTGGAATCACCAATTAAATCTATTGCTGTTGTTGGTTCAAGAAGTGGCAGTTTGGCCGTAAATGAATTTAAAGCTTTGAAACGCAACCGCAAACCAGGAGAAATCGCACCGCCTAGATAATTTTGATGTTCATCTAAAAAATCAAATTTGATACAAGTACCAATGTCAACGCACAATCGATTCCCAGTTGACTTTAGTGAATTTAAAGCAGCGATATTACAAAGTCGATCGATGCCTAAAGTTGCTGGAGTTGTATATTTCATCCCAAATGGAAGACTCAAATTGGAATGAATTTGAAAAATTGAACTTGCTTTTTTCTTTAAATCCTCCCAAAAAGAGGCATCTATTACCGAAGAAAGAACGATTTTTTCATTTTTATCTATAAAATTTAGGAGTGCTAAACGATCTTCAAAATATTTAACAGAAAGAAGTGTATTGTTTTCAAATACAGCAAGTTTAACTCGTGTATTACCTGCGTCAAGTACTTGAATTCTTTCCATTTTCATCGGTTTTCAGCACAAAGTTAAACTGCTTTTTACGATTTTTTGGAAATAAATTTGATTTTCAAAAGAAAAAGTTATTAAATTTGCACCCACCGAAAGCTGGTACCTTAGCTCAGTCGGTAGAGCAAAGGACTGAAAATCCTTGTGTCCCTGGTTCGATTCCTGGAGGTACCACTGAAAGAAAAGCGACGCGAAAGTGTCGCTTTTTTTGTTTCTTAATAATAATTACTATGTTTTTCGTTTATGTAATTTATTCAGATACAATTGGAAGAAAGTACATTGGTCAAACTGAAGATTTAGAACGAAGAATAAATGAACATAACAATGGTTTGTTAGGTGTTTACACTAAAAATAAAGGACCATGGCGGCTGGTTTATTTTGAGCAATATCAAACAAGATCGGAAGCAATGAAAAGAGAGAAGGAACTTAAAACTGGTAAAGGGAGAGATTTTCTTAAAACAACAATAGGTTACTGAAAATCCTTGAGTCCCTGTTCGCCGCGGCGAACGATCCTGGAGGTACCACTTGATAAAAGCGACGCGAAAGTGTCGCTTTTTTTGTTTCTAAATCTCAATCAATAAATCATTTTCTATTATCCAATTTCTGATTTGTTCCAAATTAAATAAACCTTTTTTGATATCTTCTATTTGATCTTCAAATTCCTTTGTCCTATCAATTTTTGTTGATTTAATTCGAATTGAAAAGCTTTTATTGTGTTTTTCGAGCAGCATTCCATTAGGAAGTTTTTCTTTTATTTTAAAGTACAACTCATTACTGAACCCTCTAAAATTTGCATCTGTGTTTCCTTGACCAAGTTTGTGGTAAAAAGTTATTCCTTGAAGTTCATCATCATAAAGCATCGGCCAATCGCTGTTATGTGGAACAATACCAGGTTTTTTCATCGTAAATGAAGGGTGATTCTTTTCTTTAAAATGCCAGTATAAATGCCAAAATTTTTGAACAGTTTCAGAATTTACAGGTTGATATCCCCTTCTTAATTTTTCTGATGCGATTTTGAGAAGTTCACTTTTAAATAGATTTCTTTTAGTCCCAATCAATTCAAATCTTGATGCAATTGTTTCGTATGAAATGTAATTTTCAAAATCGTTTTGATTCTCACAATATAGGTTTGGTGCAACTAATACGGTATATATTTTATCGCACTCATTTTTAATTAGATACTCATTTGCTCTTTTAGTATATCGTTCATATTGAGCTTCCTGAAAAGAAGCATCTAATTTATTCTCTATTAGAACAAATATTTTGGAATCTTCTGAATTATAAGAAAACAATATATCAGTTTCTCCTAAACCAAAGTCTGTAATACTTCTCCATGCTCCATTTACAGATAAAAATCTAGGCAAATTCAATTCATTTACAAACCACTCACAAAAGGAATTGTCAGTTATCAATTCTTCAAGTAATATTAAATCAACATCCCTTTCTAAAATTGATTCGACTGGTAAAATAGTATGTTCCATTTTGTAAAGTAGTTTTCTTTTTACGTTAACTTGTTCATTCTAAAATTAAAAATATTTCCCAAAATAGAATTCCCCACTTTATCAAGAATCAAATTGTGATGCATCCCATTCAGCGTCATCGGGAAAAAGGTCAGCTTTTCTTTTACTCATTTCTGTGGCAATGGAAGCGCTGTTTCCTACTTGTTCATTTAATTTTGAAATGATATTCTGGTAGCTTTCTTTATCTTTATTTTGACTGAGTTTGAAAACGTTTTCAATCTTATCTGCTCGAATTTCAAAACCTACAATGGCAGGCATCATTTTACTTAGATATTGGTCGGACAAGTTGTCGTAAAATGTCAATGATTGCGTATTCCCTTTTTCAAATTTTAATGTTAATTTTCGCATGAATAGCTTCAAATCTTCTTGTTGCATGAAAGTTAGTTGTCCGCCAATGTGAACGCTCATGTAATTCCATGTCGAGCCAATGTGCGGATTCGTGTACCAAGAAGCACTTACATAGCAACTCGGACCTGTGAAAACGAGTAATGCGTTCGGATTTTCTACAAATGCTTTGTGATGATCCGTATTTCGCATGAGGTGACCTTGTAAATAAAGTTCGCCGTTTCTTTCCTCGAATATTACAGGAATTTGTGTGGCAACTTGTTCACCCAACAATGTACTTCCTGTTAAAAATGCAAATGGATGTGCCTCAATAAATTCCAAAATTGCTTGCTGGTCTTTTTCTTTGAA
>CALPMC020000023.1 GCA_943324565.2 Chitinophaga pinensis
AACTTCTAACAACCCTAATTCTCCTAATCTCTTTCACCAATTTCGCACAGACGTGGACGAAGGAAGAACTAGCAAAAGCAAATACTTTGGCTAAAATTGCTGATTTAACAGAGGTTGAAAAAGAAGCTGTGATGTACATCAATTTAGCTCGAATGTATCCCAAAAAATTCATTGAAATTGAAGTGAAAAAATATGAACCACCAAGTGATGCGTATGTGAAATTACTGGAAGATTCTCCCTACATCGAGTCTTTAATTGACGAATTAAACGAATTAGAACCAATGGCACCCTTTGTTTACGATGATGCTTTACAAGAATTTGCCAGTTGTTTCGCAGCAGAACAAGGTGCTTCTGGTTATATGGGACACAAACGCAAAAAATGTGTAGCTGGAAATTATGCTGAATGTTGTGCTTACGATATGGCGACAGGAAAACACATCGCTTTTCAGCTCTTAATTGATCACGGTGTTCCAAGTTTAGGTCACCGTATAAATTGTTTGAATCCTGAGTATTCAAAGGTTGGAATTAGTGTTGCTGACCATGCGAAAGCAAATGTATGTGCCGTTTTAGATATGTATTAATGAAAATAGTTTTCTCCCTCCTATTATTCTCATTTTGTTTTAGTTATAAAGCTCAAACTGAAATTGCGTGTGTACAAATCCCAAAAAATATTTCCATAGATCAAGAAGAAAATTGGAGTAAAATCTTCAACACAAATTGTGTTTTTAAACAAGATTTTCTTTTTGTGATATACAATAGATGGGGAAATAAATTGTGTGAAGTGAAATCATGGAACGAAATTAAGGCATTAAGTGTTTTTAAAAAAGACAACAACAATCAGCGGATCATGCCTGCTGGGACTTATTTTTGGACAATAGAATACAACCTTGAAGGTGAAAATGAGCCTCGCAAATTAAACGGTTACATTAATATTCTCGATTAAAAATGGCTGTGAAAATTGGACTTTTATCCGACACACATGGCTTTCTTGACCCTAAAATCAAAAGCTATTTCGCTGAAGTTGATGAAATTTGGCATGCTGGAGATATCGGAAGCTTAGAAGTTTTAGATGAATTACGATCCTTCAAACCTACTCGTGCAGTTTGGGGAAATATTGACGAACACAAAATTCGATTAGACACAGATGAGTTTTTGCGTTTCAAAGTGGAAGATGTGGAAGTTTTAATTACGCACATCGGTGGTCGCCCTGGTAACTATTCAAAACCTGCAATTGAAGAATTATTGAAAAATGGTGCTCCGAAATTATTTGTTTGTGGACATTCACACATTACTTTAGTTCAAATGGACAAACGATTCAATATGCTTTGGATGAATCCTGGAGCTTGCGGATTTAAAGGATTTCATGCTGTAAAAACCATCCTTCGTTTTACAATTGATGGTGACAAAATAAAAGATTTAGAAGTGGTTGAACTTGGGAAAAGAGCATAATTGAAAATTTTGAATTTTTGAATTTTGAATTTTCAATTCTAAAAGGTTGGAAACTAAAAGATTTAACGAAGATTAATATTTCGAGGACTGCTACTCTTTGTAGTATTCTAATTTTGTAGCTTTAAAACCAATAGATGCCTTTCTTATTTATTTTTCTGTTTATCATTGCTACACAAACGTTTTTCTCCTACTCCTTTTTTTCACAAGAAGCACTGATTTACAACGTTTTCGGAGCATTGCAATTAGTAGCTTTTGTGGGTACAATCGTGCTGATGTTTTTCTTTTTTAGAAGAAGAAATTCAACTAATTACAAAGCAGGATTTTATTCTTTTGGTGCAATGATTGCTTCTGGAGTTCCAGCGATTGCGTTTATTTTTCCTGGAATCTTAAAACTTATTACAGGAAATATGTTGTTCTTTCAAATTGGTTGGACACTTTCATTTTTACTCTTCGTAGGGATTCTCGTTGGTATTTTGTGGGGACGTTGGAATTGGAAAGTGCACAGTGTTCAACTTGATTTTCCACATTTCCCTGAAGATTTAAAATCGGTTAAAATTGTGCAAATCAGCGATGTACACGTTGGGAGTTTTTTCAATAATTACAAAAAAGTAGAAAAAGCGATAGAAAAAATAAATGCTTTAAATGCTGATTATGTGTTTTTTACAGGTGATTTAGTAAATAATTCAGCGGCGGAAATGAAAGGTTGGGAATCGGTATTTTCAAAAATTCAAGCGAAAAAAGGAAAATACAGCATCCTAGGAAATCACGATTATGGCGACTACGTCAAATGGGAATCGGAAGATCAAAAACACCAAAATTTACGCGATTTAATAGCAATCCATGAAGAAATTGGATTCCAACCTTTGTTGAATGAATCAGTGGAATTGGCTCCAAATTTTTGGCTTTTAGGTGTTGAAAATTGGGGGAAAGCTCCCTTCAGACAAAGTGGAGAGCTTGGTAAAACACTATCAAATGTTCCAGCAGAAGCTTTTAAACTATTGCTATCACACGACCCAAGTCATTTTGACTTACAAGTTTTAGATACAGATATTGACTTAACACTTTCGGGGCACACCCACGGAATGCAGTTTGGAATCGAACGCTTCGGAATTAAATTCAGTCCCGTTTCGTTGCGCTACAAAAAATGGGCAGGATTATATCAAGTTGGCAAACAATACTTATATGTAAATCGTGGATTTGGATACCTTGGTTTCCCCGGACGTGTTGGGATTTATCCTGAAATTACAGAGATAACTTTGGAAAGAAAATAAAACTAAAAGTTTGAAGTAAAGTATTCTTTAAATGGGATTTAAGTATTCGTTAAATCATTTATTTCATTTGCACCTCATTTTATTGGCTGAAATTTTAACTTTGTTTTCCGAAAAGAACGATGGAAGAACCAGAAAAAATTGAAGTACCTATTCCTGAAAGTAAAATCAAGAAAATTAGTAAAAGACTTTGGAAATTCACCAAACGCTTTTTTATGGTTTTTGGTATCTCAATTATTGCCTATTTCTTTTTTGCCTACGTTCTGTCGCGCATTACAGTCGAAGGGAAAAATGAAAAAAATGCAACGATTGAAATTTGGTTAATGAAATCAGGTGTTCACACCGACTTTGTTGTTCCCGTGAAAACAAAAATTAAAGATTGGAGCAACGAATTTCCTTATGAAAACACGAACGCAAAAGACACTACAACTCCTTTAATTGCTATCGGTTGGGGCGATAAAAATTTCTACATGAACACGCCAACTTGGGCGGATTTAACCTTCAAAACAGCAATATCAGCAATGGCAGGTCTAGGCTCCTCCTCTATTCATGCAACTTATTATTATTACATCCTTTCTGACAGACCTGTTATTTCTTTAAAACTCTCTGAAAATCAATATCGAAAATTGGTGAAATACATCGAGAAAAGTTTGTATCGAAACAAAAAAAATCAAGCCATTTTCATTCAACCACGTTGGAAAGCTGTCATGGGACAAAACGATGCTTACTACGAAGCACGCAACAATTACAGCATTTTTACAACTTGCAATTCTTGGATTAACAATGGTTTGAAAGCTGCCGACAAAAAAGCTTGTTTGTGGACTCCATTTGCGGGAGGAATTTTTTATCAATATGGGAAATAAACTGTTCCTTTTTTTAGTGTTATTATTTTCAGTTCAAGCAATGAGCCAAACAACAGATTCTACTTCCAATTCAGCGAATCAAAAGCGATTGATGGTTTTTGTTAATGGGAATCGTGGTGCAAAATTCAACAAAGTTACAACTGACAATTCGCTTCATCTAAAAGATCCAACGGGTTATTGGTACAATTACGACGATACAATCATCAGTCGATTTCAACCTGTTCAAGCGATTTATTTTGATGGTCATCATCCTGTTTCAACTTCGATGCACCGTACAAATGCTCGTTTTATAAAAGCCTATTTCTTTTCTCGTTTTTGTTGGTTTTCGAAAAAAAGTCGTTGGGTATTGAATACAAAATTCAACGAAATTGGCTTTAAAGTTCGTGTTGAAAATGGAAAAATCGCTGGTCAAAATCTACTTAATTATTTGCGAGAGAATCAACTTCTAGAAAAACAAGTTACAATCGATTTTATCAATCATAGTATGGGGTACGCTTACACTTTAGGAATTTTAGAAGTCGTACAACCGTATATCAAATTAGGTAAATTTCTAGCAATTGCTCCTGAAAGTGCTGGTTTACAAGGCGCTGATTGGAATCATTTTGAGGAAGTTTGGCAATATGGTAGTAATATGGATTTACCAACCAGCGATGTGATTTACTACCAAGATGGAATTGCACCACAAACACCAATAAAAGGCATTGAAAACCTAAATCCCAACAAAGGAGGACGTGTGTTTATTCCCAAAGAATGGAGCAAGTTCAAAAAAGGATTTTTGAAATCACATCACCTAAATTGGTTTCAATGGTTTTTCTTGATTAAACCCACAGATAGAGGTTATTTTAAACGCTAGTAATTTTGAAATTCTTACTTTTGAAACAATGATTCAACAACACGTCAATTTAAAACCTTATAATACTTTTGGAATAGAAGTTTATGCTGCAGGTTTCGCTCGATTTTCAACAATTACGGAGTTAAAAACGATTTTAGAAAGTAATCCTTTTACGCAACTTTTAATACTTGGTGGAGGAAGCAATTTACTTTTAACTAAAGATTACGATGGACTTGTCTTAAAAAATGAAATTCAAGGATTTACAATTCTTGAAGATGCCTCTGAAAATGTAATTATTGAAGCTGGAGCAGGTGAAATTTGGCATGAATTTGTAATGAAATGTATCGAAAATGGTTACGCTGGTGTTGAAAATTTAAGCCTTATTCCTGGAAGTGTTGGTGCGAGTCCGATGCAGAATATTGGCGCTTATGGTGTTGAAATCAAAGACATTTTTCACCATTTGAAAGCCTATCATATTGCTTCAGGAGAAATACACACTTTTGACAAAGAAGAATGTCATTTTGGTTATCGAGAAAGTGTTTTTAAAAACATTTACAAAGGTCAATATATCATTTGCAGTGTCGCTTTTGAATTGTCCAAATCGCCGAAAATCAATACTTCATATGGCGCAATTGAAACAGAACTTAAAGCTAAAAACATCCTAGAACCAACGATTCGTGATGTGAGTAATGCAGTGATATCCATTCGTCAATCCAAATTACCCGATCCAAAAGTGATTGGAAATGCCGGAAGTTTTTTCAAAAATCCTGTTGTGGATGAAATGATTGTTCAAAAAATACAAGAAAATTTCCCTGATGTTCCAAATTATCCAGCTTCAGAAGGAAAACGAAAATTGGCTGCAGGTTGGCTTATTGAACAAGCAGGCTGGAAAGGGAAAACGATTGAAACTTACGGTGTACACAAATTGCAAGCATTGGTTCTAGTAAACTATGGTGGAAGCACTGGAAAACAAGTATATGACTTATCGACTCAAATTATAGAATCCATTGAAGAAAAGTTTGGAGTTACCTTGGAGCGAGAGGTGAATATACTTTAGAACTGATAGTTGAAAACTGATAACTGAAAGTTAAAAGTGAAAAGTGAAAAGCTAAAAGTGAAGAGTAAAGAGTGAAAAGATTCTTCCTGGAGTTATAAGCAACTGTTGACTGAGGCTCTTGAAGGTAACAGTTAAATTCAATCCTTCATTCCCTCATTCTTCATTAAGTCATTCTTCAACTTTACTCTGACTTTCCAAAACTGCTTCCTTCATTGAAATAGCGTAAGCATCAAGTTTAAGTTGAACTTCTTTATCGAAACTCCCAATAATTCTTGCTGCTAAAATCCCAGCGTTTTTTGCACCGTTTAGCGCTACAGTTGCTACCGGAATTCCATTAGGCATTTGTAAAATACTAAGGATTGAATCCCAACCATCAATTGAATTGGAAGATTTAACAGGAACACCAATCACAGGTAGAGAAGTCATTGAAGCTGTCATTCCTGGGAGATGAGCAGCGCCACCAGCACCTGCGATAATCACTTTCAAACCTCGACCAGCAGCAGATTTTGCATATTCAACCATTAATTCAGGAGTGCGATGAGCAGAAACGATTTTTACCTCTGAGCTAATTCCCATTTCGTCTAAAAATTCTTTCGCTGCACCCATTACAGGTAAATCGGATGCACTTCCCATGATTATTCCTACTTGAATCATTGTTCGCTTGTTTTTGTGGTGATTGGTTCTTCAAGATTAGCTGTTATGTTTGTGCTTATAGTTTCCTGAGGTATTTGGTTTTCAGACGATTCAACAATTTGTTCCGTTTGAATTTCAGAATTTTCATTTGTTGACTCTTCTATTTTTACTTCTGTGTTTTGAGTTGTCGCACCGTAATGAACTGTATTTTCAATATCGGAAAATACCTGATCCATTGGCTGTAAAATAGGTTCTGCTGTATCTTTAATTATGCTATCAAGATTAAGGTCTTTTTTCATGTCGAAACCTGACTTTTTTATTTCATTTTGTAGTTCTGAAGTAGCATTTCGAAATTCGTACAAAGTTCTACCTAAGGTTTTAGCAATTCCAGGAATACTTTTAGAGCCGAAAAACATCAAAACGACCATCATAATAAGAACAATCTCTGAACCTCCGATGTCGTTTAAAAACAATGGTAAATTAAACATGCTCAAAATTACAAGAATTTATTTGAATAGAACTTCCTCAAAAGTACTCGTCCGCTTTTTTTTGTTAAAAATAAACTAGAAGTAGAGTTTAATTATTTTTAGGTTTAAGAACTAACAACACATAAAATGAAACACTTGATTGGAATATTTTAAGATAGAATTCTAATCCATTTCAAAAAACACTTTCGTTTTACGTTTTAGAAATTTGAAGGTTAAACCAAAAAGCAAGATGAAAAGTGCGAAGTATAAATCTGTCAATTCAAATGCAATTACATTATTCGCAGCTGTACGTTTTAGTATCAATAAAAACAAAAACGAAGTCATTGTAGAAATTACACCTGGATATTCGTTTTTGAAGACTATTCGCCAAGAAAAAGCATTTTCAGGAGCTTGAAATTTCTTGTAATTTGGAAAAAATGCTGGAACTTGTTCTGCCCAAGCTAGAAAGTAACTTCCAAATTTGCGTTCTAAAAATTGTTCTTCTGCAAACATGATACGTTCGTAGTACAACCAGAATAGCAAACAAAAAATCAAAATCAAATACCAGTTTCCTAAGAAGAAAGCTAAGCCTATCCAAATCAAAAAATTACCGAAATACAACGGATGTCGAACCATTGAATACCAACCTTTCGTGTTCAAACGAGAAGCAACTTGCTGACTTCGATTTCTTCCAGAAGTATGTAACTCCCTCCGACCCACTGTTCTTGCACGTACTAAGTGCCCAAGAGAAACAAAAAGTAAACTCAAAATTAAATTAATGTAAAAATAATCGACGGTTGAATTTAAAAATGCAAAAGGAATAGCTAGTAAAATAAAGGCTATCGGAATATGTCCACGATATCGAAAAAGGAAATTACCCTGATTTTCAAATGTTTCTTTGAGTGCCATTGGAAAAAATTAACTAAATTGCGAAACTAAACATAAAATTACTTTATAAAATCGTCACACATGAAAGAAAAATACGAATTAGAGTTTCTTTTTAAAACATTACCTCGCGTACTTGAAAATATGATTGCAACTCCAAGTGGTTTGAGTGAATGGTTTGCTGATGATGTGAATGTAAATGATGATATTTATTCCTTCGAGTGGGATGGGAATGTTGAAAAAGCGAGAATGATTAATCATAAAATCCACACTAAAATCAGATTTCGTTGGTTAACGGATGAAGAAGAAGGACTTGATACTTATTTTGAAATTAGTTATTTGGTCGATCCAATGACTTCATCTGTTGCCGTAAACATTACTGATTTTGCTTATCCAGAAGATAGAGAAAGCTCTATTTTATTGTGGGATCAACAAATTCATACCTTGAAGCGACTTCTTGGCGCTTGATTCCAACCTAAACACATCTACTTTCAAGTCATTTGAATACATTTGCCAAAAATTAAGTGATTGAAACGTCTTTATTTATTTAGTATACGATCTTTTGCTGGACCATTTGTTGTGACCTTGATTATATCAATGTTCATTCTTGTGTTGCAATTTTTTTGGGTTTACGTTGATGATTTAATGGGTAAAGGACTGAGTATTTGGCTGATACTCGAACTTTTATTTTACGTTTCAGCAAGTTTAATTCCACTTGCACTTCCACTTGCGATTTTACTGTCTTCACTAATGACCTTTGGGAATTTATCTGAATACAACGAACTCACAGCCTTGAAAGCTAGTGGATTATCGCTTTATAGAATCATTCGACCATTATTTGTAGTGGTAGTTCTCATCGCCATTGGAACTTTTTATTTCGCTAATTACGTGATTCCTGTCGCTAACTTAAAATGGCATTCCTTAATATATGGCATTCAAAACACTAAAATTTCAACGGTTTTAACTCCAGGAGTTTATACTAAAGATTTTGAAGGTTACGCTATTAAAGTTATGAAAGGTACGGACAGTGTTTACTATGGTATTACCATTCACGACCATACGAATCGACTTCAAATCAAGACAGTAAAAGCACGAGAAGCGCGAATTTATAAATCTGAAAATGGAAAATATCTTTTTTTCGACTTAAAAGATGGACGAATTTTTGAAGAAACGAATCTAACTAATGGTAATTATTTACCCAATGGCCAACTTCAAAATACGGAAATCACCAACCGTCCACATCGTGTTTCGGAATTTACACATGGTACTTACAAATTGAATTTATCTGGATTTACGTTTAATCGTTCTGATGACGATACCTTTTCAGATAAATATGAAATGATGAATGTGTTTCAAATTAATCATGCGACAGATTCGTTGGAAGAAAAATTTGTTGGAATTCAAAAATCCTATGCTGAAGGACTTAAAAATCAGCACCCTTACTTTGTAAAACTGCCTAAAAATCTTCCTGACCAAAGTGGGTTTGCAGCTCCACAAAATGCAACAAGTATTCAATTAAATGAACTTTCAAAGTTTGAACAAAAATCAAATGCAATGCAAGTTGTATCAAAACTTAGAAATAGCAATAAAGCAATTGATAATCAGCTACTCTATAATCAAATCAACGAGCGAGATATTAAAATGTATTGGATAGAATTTCACCGAAAATTCGCTTTAACATACGCTATTATCGTTTTGTTTTTTATTGGTGCGCCACTTGGAGCAATTATTCGAAAAGGTGGTTTTGGTGCGCCAGTTGTGATTGCTGCTTTTGTATTTATGATTTATTTCATTCTCACAAGTATCGGCGACAATTTAGCAAGAACCTTTGTGGTTAGTCCGTTCTTCGGAATGTGGATTGCTGGAATTTTCTTTACTCCAATTGCTATTCTAACAACTTACGCTGCTGCAAACGATTCTAAAATCTTTAGTTTAGAAAGTTGGAAAAATGCTTTTAAAAGAAAAAAGAAAGTATGAAATAAGCCATAACGAGATTCGTCACGATCAATCCGCCGCGGCGGATGAATTTAATCGGCGATTCCATATGACTATTAAAAAAACAATTAAATACATATGAAAACCTTAGTAATTGCAAATAAATCTCCTTTCCCTGTCATAGATGGTGGCTGCTTTGCAATGAATGTTTTTTTGAAAAATCTACAAGCAATTACTGAAATAAAGCAAATCGATTATTTCATTTTGAGCACGCACAAACATCCTTTTTCTAAAGAAGCAATCCCTACGAATTTAAAAGATAAAACAGAATTTTATAGCGTTGAAATTGATACAAAATTGTATGCTAAAGGGGCATTAAAGCACTTGATTCAACGTAAATCATATAATCTATCTCGTTTTTTTGATAAAACAGTTGCACAAAAAATAGAAGCTTTAATTCAAGAAAACCAATACGAAATTATCATTTTTGAAAGTTTGTTCCCACTTGTATATTTAAAGTCTATAAGAAAAATAAGTAAAGCAAAATGTATTTTACGAGCGCATAACATTGAGTTTGAAATTTGGGGCGACTTACAATTAAATGAAGGTAATCCTTTGAAAAAATGGTATTTGAATGAACTAGTAAAAGCATTAAAAAAAGAGGAAATAGCTTATTACAAGCAATTAGATTTAATACTTTCACTTTCAAATGACGACATATTAAAGATTCAAAAAACCTGTTCCACTCCTACCCGATTTATTCCTGTTTCAATTGAAAAAACGACTTGTAAAAAAGATTATTCTTCCAATTCGTTGTGCTTTATTGGCTCCTACAATTGGGAACCAAATCGAGAAGCAATGAATTGGTTTTTAAAGGATTTAAACCCTACAATTCAACAATCAATTCCAGTTAAAATTGAAATTGCAGGAAAAGATGGATCATCCGTTTTTAAAGACTTGGCTACATCTTCAGTTGAATTCAAAGGTTTTGTAGAAAGTCCAAGCGAGTTTTTAAAATCGAATGGGATTTTCATCGCTCCAATGAAATCAGGTTCGGGTGTAAAAATTAAAGTATTAGAAGCAATGAGTAATGGTTTACCATGTGTTCTAACTCCAAAAGCAGCGGAAGGTCTTAATTTACCTTCAACATATCCTATTTGCGAAACGGAAGATGCATTTATTACTCTTTGTATTGATTTAGCTAAAGATTCTGTCAAAAGGGAAAAATTAGGAAAATTAGGATTTGAGTTTATTCAATCAAATTTTAGTTTTGAAGGTGTTGTTGAAAAACTTAAAGATAGTTTGAATTAATGAGCTTAGAATTAAGTAAATTTAAGAACAAACTCCCAAAATCTTACAAAATTTAAAAATTAAACTACAATACTTCCTTTGGATGTATTAACTTTGCTACCCGTAGTTACAAAATTTTTTATGTCCAATTCAACTAAGTATGTTTTTGTAACCGGGGGTGTAACATCTTCTCTGGGAAAAGGAATCATTTCAGCATCGTTAGCAACACTTCTTCAAGCAAGAGGTTATACAACGACCATTCAAAAACTAGATCCGTATATCAATATCGATCCAGGAACTTTAAATCCGTATGAACACGGAGAGTGTTTCGTAACAGACGATGGCGCTGAAACCGACTTGGATTTAGGACACTACGAACGTTTTTTAAATGTCCCAACTTCACAAGCAAATAACGTTACGACAGGTAGAATTTATCAATCCGTTATTGAGAAAGAAAGACGCGGCGAATACCTTGGAAAAACCGTTCAAGTTATCCCTCACATTACTGACGAAATCAAAAACAGAATTCAATTAGTGGCTCAAAAAGGGCAATACGACATTGTAATTACCGAAATTGGTGGAACTGTTGGCGATATTGAGTCTTTACCTTACGTAGAGGCAGTTCGTCAAATGTTATGGGAATACGAAAATGATTGCATCGTTATTCACTTGACTCTTGTTCCTTACTTGGCAGCAGCTGGTGAATTAAAAACAAAACCAACGCAACATTCTGTTAAACAAATGATGGAATTAGGAGTTCAACCTGATATCCTTTGTTGCAGAACGGAGCATGAATTGGATTTGAACTTGCGTCGAAAAATTGCGAAATTCTGTAATGTTTCGATGAATGCAGTAATCGAATCGCGTGATGCTGAATCAATTTACGATGTTCCTTTATTGATGCAAGCTGAAGAATTAGACAAAGTTGTGCTTGAAAAATTGGGCTTACCTAAAAAATCAACACCTGATTTGACGCAGTGGAAATCGTTTTTGGACCGCTTAAAACATCCTGAAAAACAAGTAAATATCGGTTTAATTGGAAAATATGTTGAATTGAAAGATTCGTATAAATCAATAAGTGAATCGTTTATCCACGCTGGAGTTGCTAACAATACCAAAGTGAACGTAAAGTGGATTCATTCCGATAAATTAAGTAAAGAAAATATCGTTGAAGAATTGAGTGAATTGGATGGGGTTTTAGTTGCACCAGGTTTTGGTTCACGTGGAATTTCAGGAAAAATTGAAGCCGTTCAATACGCTAGAGAAAATAATATTCCCTTCCTTGGAATTTGTTTAGGAATGCAATGTGCAGTGATTGAATTTGCACGCAACGTTCTCGGAATGGAAGATGCACACACCACTGAAATTTCAGAAGACACTAAATTCCCTGTGATTTCAATGATGGAAGAACAAAAAAGTATATCTAATTATGGAGGTACAATGCGTTTGGGCGCCTACAAATGTCAATTGAAACCTAAATCAAAAATCGCTCAAGCCTACAAAACAGAAAACATTTCAGAACGTCACCGTCACCGTTATGAATTTAACTCTGCTTATTTAGAACAATTTGAAAAAGCTGGAATGATTGCAACAGGTAGAAATCCAGAAACAGGATTAGTAGAAGTTGTCGAAATCCCAACACATCCTTGGTTTGTTGGTGTTCAATTTCACCCTGAATACAAAAGTACAGTTGCCAACCCTCACCCTTTATTCGTTGCATTTGTGGATGCAGCACTAACATTTAATTCTACAAAATAATGGATCGTAACACCCTCACCGGTTTGGTTTTAATCGGTTTAATTCTTACTGTTTTTTCAATTTTCAATCAACCGTCTGATGAAGACATCAAGAAAAAAGCGAAAACTGAACAAGTAAACGCAAAAGAAAAAGCTGCTTCCAAAAAAGAATCAGCAAAAGCGGCCGATATTAAAACTAACGCTAAAGAGAAAAAACAAGTTAAAGAACACTTAGATGAAAGTGTTAAAGGTGAAATCATCACTTTAGAAAACGATAAGTTAATCATTGATTTCAATACAAAAGGTGGACTTGTTGCTGCTGTTTACTTGAAAAACTATAAATCGTATTTCGATTTCGCTAAGAAAAATGACAAACCGTTGTGTCTTTTCAAAAATGGTGATGCTGTCAATCAATTAGTTTTAACTTCTAAAAAAGGAAAAATTTACACAAGTAAATACTTATTTTATGTTAAATCAAAATCAAAAAATGCAATCACATTTGAGTTGGAATTGGCAGATGGTAAAATCGCTCAAAGTTATTACTTGAACAAAGGGAAATTTGATTTAGATTACGATATCGAATTAGATGGATTTGAGAATGTTACAAGAAATAATATTCAATTCAACTGGCAAGCTGCATTTAGAAAATCAGAGCGTTTATTCAGCGAGCAAAGAAGAGTTACAACTATTTGTTACGAACAAAAAAATGAAGGATTTTCTTATTTAAGCGAAACTTCTTCAGATTACTTAGAAAACGAAGACGATTTGAGTTGGGTGGCTTACAAACAAAGCTATTTCTCTTCTTTTCTAAAACCAAAAGAAGGATTTTCGAAAGAAGGTTCTAAAATGATGGTGAAAGTATACAAAGAAGGTGAAGCAAAAAATGGAACGCACTTAAAAGATTTTAGCTCAACACTTTCATTGAATTTCAAAAACGATAAAGCAAGTTTCAATTGGTATTTCGGACCTAATGATTACGAATTATTAAAAACTTACGATTCAAACTACGACGATATTTTAAATTTCGGTTGGGGACTGTTTAGATGGATCAATCTATACGCTGTTCAACCAATATTTAACTTACTGATTAGTAGCGGTATGGGTATTGGAATTGGAATTTTAATTCTTACAATTATTCTAAAAACAATCTTGATGCCTGTTCAATGGAAAATGTTCTTGTCTTCTGTTAAAATGCGCATTCTAAAACCAGAAGTGGACGAGTTAACTGCAAAGTATCCAAAACCAGAGGATGCAATGAAAAAACAAACGGAAATGATGACTTTGTACCGCGAATCAGGTGCGAGTCCGCTTGCAGGTTGTGTTCCAATGTTGATTCAAATGCCGATTTTATTAGCTGTATTCCGTTTCTTCCCTGCAGCTTTTGAATTACGTCAACAACCTTTCTTATGGGCTGAAGATTTGTCATCTTACGATTCAATATGGGATTTTGGTGTAAATATTTGGCCGTATGGTGATCACGTGAGTTTGTTTACTTTATTGATGTCTGCGACTACTTTATTGTACACTTGGATGAATAGTGGAAACATGCAACAACCACAACAACCAGGAATGCCGAACATGAAAGTGATCATGTACATTTTCCCTTTGATGATGATTTTCTTCTTCAATAATTACTCAGCTGGTTTAAGTTACTATTATTTCATTTCAACTTTGGTTTCTATTTTAATCATGGTTATTATCAAACAATTCTTTGCTGACGAAGATAAGTTGCGTGCGAAAATGGCTGAAAGAAAAGCAAAAGCAGCATCAAATCCGAAAGAGAAAAAGAAATCTCGTTTCCAAGAAAAACTAGAGGAAATGCAGAAAAAGCAATTAGAAATGAAAAACAAAAATAAGTAGTATGAAGTTTTTTATAGATACAGCAAACTTGGCTGAAATTCGCGAAGCAAACGAACTAGGAATTTTAGACGGTGTTACTACGAACCCATCTTTGATGGCAAAAGAAGGAATCACTGGTGCAAATAATATTTTAAAACACTATGTTGACATTTGCAATATTGTTGACGGACCTGTAAGTGCAGAAGTTATTGCAACTGATTTAGAAGGAATGATCCGAGAAGGAGAAGAATTGGCTGAATTGCACAAAAACATTGTTGTTAAGATACCAATGATTCCAGAAGGAATTAAAGCGATTAAATACTTCGATAAAAAAGGAATTAAGACCAATTGTACTTTAATTTTCTCAGCCGGACAAGCACTTTTAGCGGCAAAAGCAGGTGCTACTTACATTTCTCCATTTTTAGGAAGATTAGACGATGTTTCAACGGACGGTTTGGCTTTGATTGAGCAAATACGTTTGATTTACGATAATTACGCTTTTGACACTCAAATTCTTGCTGCTTCAGTTCGTCACCCAATGCATATTATTCATTGTGCTGAAATCGGTTCAGATGTAATGACAGGACCTTTGAGTGCAATTAAAGCGTTGGCGAAACATCCTTTGACAGATTTAGGATTACAACAATTTTTAGCGGACCACGCAAAAGGAAATAAATAAGTATGTTATCCAAAGAAGCGCGAAAAGAACGCAATGAAAAGTTCTGGTCAGGTTTCAAAGAATACATGCGAGGAACCCTTTCTTCGACTGGAAAAAGAGTCAATTGGTTGAATTATAAGACTGAAGTTCAAGATACTTACTTGCGTTTAGTTTGCGACGGAAAAACCACAGCGGTTTATTACGATATTCAATTCAAAGACGCTGGTATTAAAGCGATTTTCTGGGAACAACTTGGAGAACTGAAGAAAGTATTAGAAGCTTCGATTCAACAAGAAACTTGCTGGGAAGAAAACACGACCACCAAAGAAGGACTTTCAATTGGCAGAATTTCGTGGACAATTGAAAATCTCAATTTCTACAATGATGAAGATTGGTATAAAATCTATGCTTTTTACAAAAATCGGTTAGTAGAATTTGATGAGTTCTACCAAGAGTTTAAGGATATTTTGATTGCTTTAGTGGATTAAAAAATGTTCTAGTAGACTTTACCTTTAAGATTGAAAATATCCGAAGCCAGTTTCTGTCTAGCTTTATTTTCAGATAGTTTGAATACTCCTATTAGATTAGATTGGCTCTAACGACTGATAACTATGAAATAATCTTACCAAAACCCAAATAATAAAGATTTGGAGTGATACATCAAGTGCGACAATCAAAACTCTTATACTTTCGTGATTCGATACCTACTCGAACATAATTGCAAGCAGTTAATTCTAACAATTTAATCTTTCACATAATTTTTTCCAATGAAATTGGCAATACACGATTGAACTTACCACTACTCAGAAATAAATCAGTTGGGCAAAAACGTATTTATCTTGATATATTTATAATCAGTTTAAACTGAAGTAAAACTAAAAGAATCATATCCGTTCGACTAATGAACATATATAACTATCTATATTTCAATTCATTTTTTTTAAAATTCAATCAAATAATAGTGATGTGTAACCTAATAGATTGAAGTACTAAAAATTGAAACTAGATTAATAAATTGCCAATGAATTAAGTACCTTTTCAATTTTGTTTTGTAAATCAGCTGATGAACCGTTGTAATTATTTATTGAAAAAGAAAACGCTATTTTTTTACCGCTTTTAGAATAAACGTAACCCGCATAAGCTTTTACTTTACTTATAGTTCCACTTTTTGCAAAAATCCGTCCTTCACCAATTTGTCCTTTACATAAACTAGCAATGGTTCCTGATTTTCCTGCTATAGGTAAAGTTTCTTTAAATACATTATAGTTAACTGATTTGTACATGTAAGTTAAAAGTTGACAAAAATGATTTGCACTTATAGCATTACTTCTAGAAAGTCCACTTCCATCTTTAAGAATCATTCCTGACAGATCTATTTTTTGCGCCCAAAAATCTTCTAAAACTCTAATTGATGATTCGGTTGAACCATTGGCAGTTTTAGAATAACCTAATTGATTCAAAAGCCCTTCTGCGAAAAGATTTACACTTTTAAAATTTGTCCAAAATGCAATTTCTTTGACAGTTTTACTTGGTTGAGAGAAAAGATAGGAGAAATCTTTATACGAATTAGGTAGTTCAACATCAATTAAACGAAATCCTTTTGGCTTTTTAACAACATAAATACCATTATTGATTAACACTTTTGTAAACTCATATGCCAATTGAAATTCTGGATCAGGCATACTTCCTTTTACAATAAAACGATCTGTAAATTGAGGTAATTTTCCTTTAACTAATCGATCCAATGAAAAAGGTGCACCATAAATGTAAGAATTGTCACTATTTACTGTAGCTGCATATACCTCATTTTTCATTTCAAGATTAGGAATAAAAGGAAAAATATCGGTTATTTGGCTCAATGTTCCTGCTTTACCCATTTTGAAATATAAAAGAATTTGATTATCAAAAACATTAATTCCACCTGCATTTGCTCCATAATAATTTCCGACATCACCCCAACTCCAACCTTCAGGTGAGCCATCATATCCAAATTCGGAACCATCAGTAATAACAGCACCATTTATCCTTTTGATTCCTTTCAATTTTAAAGAATCAACCCAGTAATTCAGAAAATCAAATTCTGTTTTTGCATTGTTAAAATATTTACTTCCCAAAGAAACGTCACCACCACCTCGAATCCAAAGATTTCCATTTAAAACACTGTCATTATCAATAAATCCATCATAATATATACGAGTTTGCGTTGTGTAATCTTCACCTAATAACTCAATTGCCGTTGAAGTAGAAAAAAGTTTAGCTACAGATGCACTTATCACAGATTTATTTTCATTTAATTTGGCAATTACTTCTTCTTTTTCCAAATCATAAGCAATAAAAGAAACCGAAGAATTGAAATTAATTTTATCTTCATAAAAATCATCAATTGCTTTTTGAACAGAATTCTGAGAATGAGCCGTAAAACTTAATAAAAAGAAAAAAATAATTATGTACCTTTGCATCTAAATAGTTTATTACAAATATGAATGAAATTAATAAATTCTAATTTTATTATTAATTTACTTTTTAACAAGTAATTTGTAACAACGAAAAAACCTACTAATTAGCATATTTTGGATCAAAAGAAAATCAAAATTTTAAGAATAATAAATCGATTCAATATTGGTGGTCCAACTTACAACGCTACTTTTCTGACACGTTTTATTTCTGATGAATTTGAGACTTTACTTGTTGGTGGGTTACCTGAAGAAGGAGAAGCTGATTCATTACATATATTAGAGGAATATGGAGTAACTCCGATTTTAATAAACGAAATGCGAAGAGTTCCAAACGTAATAAGTGACCGGAAAGCTTTAAGGAAAATCAAAGAAATAATTAAAGAATTCAAACCAGACATAGTACATACCCATGCTGCAAAAGCTGGTGCGCTTGGAAGAAAAGCTGCTTATGATTGTAAAGTTCCTGTAATCGTTCATACTTTTCACGGTCATGTGTTTCATTCTTACTTTAGTAAATATAAAACAGAATTGTATCGTTTAATTGAAAAAAGACTAGCCTCACGCACATCAGGAATTATAGCAATATCTGATTCTCAACAACAAGAATTAAGTGAAGTATATCGAATAGCAAATAAAGAAAAAATAAATGTAATTCAATTAGGATTTGATTTAAATCCTTTTCAAGAAAATTTAATTGAAAAAAGAAAAATCACTAGAGAAGAATACAATTTAAGTAATGATCAAATTGCAATTGCTATAATTGGTCGTCTTGCACCAATTAAAAATCATGATTTATTTTTAGAATCTATTAAACTTGTTCAAAAAGATACAAAAAACAAATTAGTTTTCTTCATTGTTGGAGATGGTGACCAAAAAGATGTCATAGAATCCAATGTTGCAAAGCTAAAAAATGAAATAGAGATTGATATTCGAATGACCTCTTGGATTAAAGACATTAAAACTTTTAACGCAGGAATGGATATAATTTGTTTAACTTCTGATAATGAAGGAACACCAGTTAGTTTGATTGAAGCGCAAGCATGCAATATTCCAATTGTTTCAACAGATGTAGGTGGCGTTAGAGACATTGTTTTAGAGAATGAAACAGGATATATTTCACCTAAAAATGATGCAAAACAATTTTCAAGAAATTTACTTTTATTAACCGAAGATAAAAATAATAGAGAAAGAATGTCACAAAATGGTTGGAGCTTCGTAGGAAATAAATTCCATTACACTAAATTAGTATCCGATATGGAAAAATACTATTATACACTACTCGAAAAAGTTAAAAAATGAGGTTAGTTAATTTTAAATTAATATTTATTTTCTCAATAATCGCCTTAATTTTGAATAGCTGTGCTAACATAAACAGTAACGCCATGTTTAAAATACCTAAAGATGGGTCTTTTGTATATGACTCTTTGGTTATGATTCCAAAAGATGATTACAAAATAAGTGAAGGAGACCGATTTAATTTTCGATTTTCAACAAACGAAGGAGAGAAAATAATTTTTTCACAATCAGGGGTTTCTAATTTAGGTTCGGCATATTCGGATGGTGGTTTATCCGGAAATATTGATTATTTAGTGCGTCAGGATGGAAAAGCAAAGCTACCTTTGCTGGGTGAAATGTATGTTAAAGGTTTAACTGTTGTCGAGCTAGAAGATACACTCTCAAAAATTCTTTCAAAAAGTTTCATTAACCCATTTGTTCAAATTCGTATTTCTAATCAAAGAGTTGTTATTTTTGAAGGAAGAGGACGTGCTCAAGTTGTTAATTTATCTAATACAAATACAAGTCTTCTGGAAGCAATTGCTCTAGCTGGTGGAATTGATGAAACAGGGAAAGCTTTTTCTATAAAAATTATGAGAAGGTCTGAAATTGGGAAAAGAGAAATTTACAAAATCGACTTATCAACAATTAATGGAATAAAGGAGGCGGATATGATTGTTCAAGGAAACGACTATATTTACATTGACTACAAACCAAGAATTGCTTCTTCAATTTTGGGTGAAATTGGTCCATGGTTAGGTTTAGCAACAACCTCTCTTACATTAGTTGCAATATTTAAACAATAAATCAACGTGGTAGAAGAAAAATCAATATTTTCCAACAAAGAATTTGACCTAAAAATCCTTTCTATTATTTTAGGTCGCCATTGGATATCTACTTTAATAATAATTTTCTTATTTGGCTTTGGAGCTTTCCTGTATCTAAGATATACAAAACCGGCTTATAAATCAACTAGTATTCTACAGATTATTGAAGAAGATAAAGTCGGTGCTGTTTTAGGACAGAATATACAGAACCAACAAGCGACAGATCTTTCAAAAGAAATCGAGCTGCTAAGATCTGACGTTCTCTTTAAAAAATCAATTCAAAACCTTCAACTTGAAACCTCAATTTTTTCTGAAGGTAAAGTCATAACGAAAGATTTATACAGATCTGCACCATTTGAAATTATTATTTATAGATTATCAGACTCAAGCCTTTACGGAAAAAGGATTGATCTCGGAATCGAAGGTAATAAAGTTAAAATGATTGAGAACTCTTCAAATTTAAAAATCAAAGGAAAAATAAATGAACATATTTCAAATAAACATTTTGATATTGCTTTTAGAGTAATTAATTATACTGATTTTAGAGAGGCAATTGAAACGAATAACATTTACTTTACATTTAATAATTTTGAATTGCTTTCGAATGAATTTTACAAAGGTTTAACAGTAAATCCATTAGATGTAAATGCTAAAACGATTGAAATAAGTTACGAACATTTTAATCCACGATTGAGCTACGATGTTGTAAACTCTCTTATCAATACTTACCTAAATTACGAAAAAGATTCAAAGCAGACGAAGGCAACTAATACAATTGCGTTTATAAATCAACAATTAGATTCTCTTTCAAAAATTCTTAAAGTATCAAAAGATAGTATCAATGATTTTCAAAGAACTGAAAGAATACCTGATATTGAAAGTTTGGGATCAAATTTATCAAATAATTTACAAGAATTAAACAATCGGATCACTTCAATCGATGAAGAATTAAGTATTTTAAAATTAATATACTACAAAATTCAATCAGAACCTAATAGATTGGAACTCTATAAACTTATTCCAGAAATGATTGGAAAGAAAAGTTTTGAAGGTAGCATTTTAAACCAAATTGACGATCTTAACAAAATACTGGAACAAAAGGATGATTTACTAAGGGATGTAACTAAAGAAAATTCAAAAATAAAATTTCTTGATGAAAGAATTCAAAATAGAATTTATTCGATCAAAAAAAGTATGAACGTAATAGAGGATAGAATACGAAATGAAAAAAACCAGATATTAGCTAAAATAAATGAGGTTGAAGCTAAATATTATGAACTACCTGAAAAAAAAATGGAATACGATCGTCTTAAGTATATGGAAGAGTTAAACACCAGATATTTCACACTTTTTACAGAAAAAAAGATTGAACTTGAATTATCTAATGCCGGCTTCTCAACTACAAATAGAGTTTTAAGTGAGGCCACTATTCCAACTTCACCCATTCATCCAAATGGAAATTTAGTTTACTCTTTTTGCATTGGATTTGGGCTTTTTATTAGTCTTGGAATTCTAGTGTTAAGATATCTTACATACAATGACATTACAAACGTTACTGATTTACTAAAAATATTACCACAACAAGTGAATTTCTTAGGCTCAGTTCCTATGTACAAAAAGAAAATGAAGTACTCTCAAGTAGTAGTCACCGAATCCTCTAAATCCAGAATGGCTGAGGCTATAAGAAGTATTCGTGCAAACATGAGCTTCATAAATAAAGACGCTAAAATGATTGCAGTTTCCTCTTCGATTTCGGGGGAAGGCAAAACATTTGTAATCTTAAATATGGCTGGTTTGATTTCAGCTAATGGTAAAAAAACAATCGTAATTGACCTTGACCTTAGAAAACCAAAAGTACATCATGGATTTAACACTGAAAATGGTGAAGGAATGAGTAGTTTGATATCTGGTTTCGTTAAACTTGAAGATGTAATACGCGAATCTCACCTCCCAAATTTACATTTTATAACAGCAGGTCCTATTCCACCAAATCCTTCTGAACTAATTCAAAGTGAGGCATTATCTGTAATATTTAAAGAATTGAAATTAAGATATGATATTATAATGATCGATAATCCTCCTGTAGGAATAGTTTCAGATGGAATTCATATTTTAGCTAATGCAGATATCCCACTATATGTTTTCAAAGCAAATTACTCCAAAAGAATGTTTGTTAATAGAGTAAATGAGTTAATTGAAGTTCAAAAAATCACTAAACTAAATGTAATTCTTAATGGAGTTGAAACAAAAAAATCTATCTATGGATATGGATATGGTTATGGTTATGGTTATGGTTATGGTTATGGTTATGGTTATGGTTATGGTCAAAACTACGGTTCATCTGGTAATGGTTACTACACAGATGATGAGGATGAAAAACCTAATATTTTAGTTAGAATTATTTTATTTTTTATAAACATATGGAAATTAAAGAAGAAAGAATAAAGGGATTGTTTTCAATTCAACCTAGAGTATTTGGCGATGAAAGAGGCTATTTTATTGAAAGTTTTAGCGAGAAAAAATATGCTGCTCTTTTAGGCAATTTTAAATTCGTTCAGGATAATCAATCTTCGTCTTCAAAAGGTGTGCTTAGAGGTTTACATTTTCAAAATCCCCCTTTTGATCAAGGAAAATTGGTTCAGGTAATAAAAGGCTCCGCTCTTGACGTTGCCGTTGATATCAGGAAAAACTCTCCAACATACGGGCAGCATGTTTCTATTATTTTAAACGAAAAAGACAAAAATCAATTTTGGATTCCGCCAGGTTTTGCTCATGGTTTTTGTGCCTTGGAAGACAACACCATCTTTTCTTACAAATGCACTAACTACTATTCTCCAGAAAATGAAGTATCTTTACTTTGGAACGACCAATCACTAAATATTGATTGGAAAATAGCAAACCCTAACATATCTGAAAAAGATAAAAAAGGTATCGAATTTTTAAATTTTATGTCACCATTTTAACAATTATGAATATAACCGACTACTCGAACTACTTCATTTTTTTCACAGGGTCCCTTATAATTTCATTGGTTGTTAATTTACTACTTCTGAAATTTTCACAAAATCTAGGAATAAGAAATAAAAATGACGTAACTGTTCGGTGGAGTAGTACTTCGAAACCATCTCTTGGTGGTGTAAGTCTATTTTTAGGATTCCTCTTTTCATCTTTTATGTATTTAATTCTAGATCCTAAGTCTGAATTGTTTTCAAATATTTCTTATCTAGGTCTTTTTATCTCAGCAAGTCTTGCCTTTATGATGGGATTAGCGGATGACGCTTATGATACAAAACCCTATTTTAAGCTTATTATACAAATTCTATGCGGACTAATTTTCGTATGGACTGACACAAAAATTGAGCTTTTTCACATAACTCTTTTAGATCAAGGATTTACTGTATTATGGGTAATAATACTCATGAATTCATTGAATATGCTAGATAACATGGATGGGATAACGGCCACAACTACTTTTTTTGCTTTAATGGCATGCCTTTTATCTTGTTACTTTATTGGGAATTCAAATGAACCTTACTGGATTTTTACAATTGTTTCAGTAATTGGTGCCATTGTTGGTTTCCTACGCTACAATATCAATCCTTCAAAAATGTTTATGGGTGATGCAGGAAGTCAATTTATTGGACTTTTTGTTGCGTTCTTTACAGTAAAATACTTGTGGAATCTTGGATCTTTAACTGAAAATCATTCTTGGGTAAGTATAATTATTACGTTAGTAGCCTTAACTCCTGCAGCAGCAGATACTTTAACTGTTATGATAAACCGATTAAAAGAAGGTAAGTCACCAATGGTTGGAGGAAAAGATCATACTACTCATCATTTAGTTTATGCAGGTTATAACGATCGTGAAGTATGGTATATATTCACGCTAATTGGATTTCTTTCTTTTTCTTTTTCTACATTGATTATCTATTTAGTTAAGAAAAATACAATTTTACCCATTTTCGCTTTTCTTTTATTTTTTATGATAGTTTTCTATTTATTATATAGAAACACAATTCTTTACAAAAAGAAAAACTAATTTTTACTTTTAAGCTAACAAAAAGTCAAATTCAGTTGTTTAATTATGTTATTCATGGACTTCAATCAAATTTATGAAGCGATAATGTAATACTTCAACACAATACCAAAAATTGAAAAAAGTAGAAAAAACCGAACAAACTAGTATTGACGTTTACGGTGCTAGGGTTCATAATCTTAAAAATATTGATTTATCAATTCCAAGAAATAAATTAATTGTTTTCACTGGATTAAGTGGAAGTGGAAAATCTTCATTGGCATTTGATACTATTTTTGCAGAAGGTCAAAGACGTTACATAGAAACTTTTTCTGCATATGCACGTCAGTTTATTGGTGGATTAGAACGTCCTGACGTGGATAAAATAGATGGTTTAAGCCCAGTGATTTCTATTGAACAAAAAACGGTTTCAAAGTCCCCTCGTTCCACAGTCGGAACAATAACAGAACTATACGATTTCCTTCGATTATTATTTGCACGAGCAGCAACAGCTTATTCGTATGAGACCAACGAACCAATGATTAAATACTCGGATGAAGGAATCGTTGAACTCATCCAAAAAGAATTTAAAGGAAAGAAAATAGCATTTTTAGCTCCGAAAATCAAAGGTCGAAAAGGTCATTATCGTGAACTATTTGAACAGATTGTGAAAAACGGCTACACCAAAGTTCGCGTTGATGGCTTCATTCAAGATATTACGAAAGGAATGAAACTTGATCGCTACAAGATTCACGATATCGAAATTGTAATTGATAGGCTAACAACGGACGGGGTTGATACCAAAAGAATTTATGATTCTGTTGTAACTTCTATGAAAATAGGAGATTCCATAATGATGATTTCTGATTTAGACTCTGGTTACACTAGAACTTATAGTCGCTTTTTAATGTGTCCAACAACTGGAATAAGTTATCCAGAACCAGAACCAAACTTGTTTTCTTTCAACTCTCCTTATGGGGCCTGTGGAACGTGCAATGGTTTAGGTGAAGTGACAGAAGCAGACATTAGCAAAATTATTCCAGACACAAGTAAATCTATTAAACAAGGTGGACTTATTCCGCTGGGAGATTACAAAAAAACGTGGATATTTGATAAATTAGATACTTTACTTACTAATAATGGATATTCAATTTCAACTCCAATTTCTGAAATAGACACTGAATTGCTCAATACCATTCTTTACGGAAATGAAGATATGGAAATTGTAAGTAACAACACTACTATTATTCGATTTGAGGGAATTATCAATTTCATAACACGCCATTCCGATGACAGTAGTGCGGCTATTCAACGCTGGGCGCAAAGTTTTATGAATAAAATTACTTGTCCAACTTGCAATGGAAGTCGATTAAAAAAAGAAGCGCTTTACTTCAAAATTGGGGATAAAAACATCGGTGATTTATCAGGAATGGATTTGATGGAACTTTCTCAATGGTTCGGTCAAATTGAAGATTTATTAAATCCTGAAAGAAAAGTTATAGCAACTGAAATAATCAAAGAAATACGTTCACGACTTGGATTTATTCTCGAAGTTGGATTGGATTACCTAACCTTAAATCGCTCCTCAAAAAGCCTTTCTGGTGGAGAAGCGCAACGAATACGATTAGCAACTCAAATTGGAACTGAACTTCAAAATGTACTGTACATTCTAGATGAACCATCGATAGGTTTACATCAACGTGATAATACAAAACTGATACAATCATTAAAAAGATTACGTGATGCTGGCAACTCTGTTCTTGTTGTTGAACACGACAAAGAAATGATTGAAGCGGCAGATTATGTTGTAGATATTGGTCCTGGAGCTGGACGTCACGGTGGAGAAATTGTTAGCGCTGGTACATACAACGAAATTTTAAAATCGAATTCGTTAACTGCTGGTTATTTAAATGGTTCACTATCAATTGAAATACCGAAAACTAGAAGAAAAGGAAATGGCAAAAAGTTAATTCTTAAAGGAGCAACTGGACATAATCTTAAAAATGTTACTTTGACCATTCCACTAGGAACTTTGACTTGTATCACAGGAGTTTCTGGGAGTGGGAAATCTTCTTTAATTAATCAAACGCTATTTCCAATTTTATTAAATGAACTTCAAAAAGGAATTAGAACTCCTCTACCCTATTCAGAAATCAAAGGAATTGAACATTTAGATAAAGTAATTGAAATCGATCAAAGTCCAATTGGAAGAACACCGCGTTCAAATCCAGTAACTTACACCAAAGTTTTTGATGATATTCGAACACTTTATGCGACCTTGCCTGAGGCACAAATTAGAGGTTACAAACCTGGACGCTTTTCATTCAATGTTGCGGGTGGAAAATGTGAAACCTGCAATGGTGGTGGATTGCGTTTGATAGAAATGAATTTCTTGCCCGACGTTTATGTGGAATGTGAAACGTGCAATGGTAAAAGATATAACAATGAAACGCTAGAAGTTCGCTACAAAGGAAAATCAATTGCTGATGTTTTAAATATGACAATCGACGAAGCTGTAATTTTCTTTGAACATCACCCAAAAATTCATCGCATTATTGAAACAATTCAAAGTGTTGGACTTGGATATATTACCTTGGGTCAATCTTCTACAACTTTGTCAGGTGGGGAAGCACAACGCATTAAATTAGCAACAGAACTTTCAAAAAAAGCAACAGGAAAAACGATTTACATTTTAGATGAACCCTCCACAGGACTTCACTTTGAAGATATTCGCTTACTTGTTGGAGTATTACAACGCTTGGTAGATGAAGGAAACACAATGGTTGTAATTGAACATAACCTTGACATTGTGAAGGTGGCCGATTACATCATTGATGTTGGTAAAGAAGGAGGAATGAAAGGTGGTGAAATTATCTGTGAAGGAACACCTGAAAAAATTGTTAAAGATTTTGCTGAAAAGTCATACACTGCTCATTATTTGAAAATGGAATTAAAGAATAACTGACATTTTGACAAAAAATAACTTTGGCTTTTAAATTGTTAAATGAAATTGAACTAATTTTATCCCCTTAAATGGGAAGTATTAATAAATAAAAAATAAAAAAATGGCATTAGAAATCACAGATGCAAACTTTGAAGAGTTAGTAATGAAATCAGATAAACCCGTAATGGTTGACTTTTGGGCTGAATGGTGTGGACCTTGTAAAATGATTGGACCAGTTGTAGATGAAATGGCAGGTGAATTTGACGGTAAAGCAGCAATAGGTAAAGTAAATGTGGATTTGAATTCAGGTGTATCAGCACAATTTGGTGTTAGAAGTATTCCTACAATTTTATTCATTAAAAATGGAGAAGTTGTTGACAAAGTAGTTGGAGCAGTTCCAAAAGCTACATTAACTTCTAAATTAGAAGCATTACTTTAATATAAATTAATTTTATCAAGCCGAGTTCGCTCGGCTTTTTTTTTGCACCTTATGGATAACTTTTTTAGACGCTTGAAATATTACGGAATTGGCTTTGGAATTGGGCTTATTTTTGTTGTTTTTTTCTTTGGAAACCGTGGTTGCGCTTGGTATCCGGCAAACCGAGTAAAAAACACTATCTTCAATAAAATCTTAGTACTTTCAGATAATGAAATAACAAACATCAAAAAAATTGGACTTTCCAAAAAAGAACTTATTGTATGCATCAATGAAGGCGATGTAAATTTTAAAAAAAGCAAAAAAAACAACCGCTTTAAAGTTTATCACTTTGATTGTGAAACTCCAGAGGGTAAAAAATTCCAATGCAACGTTACATTAAACGAAGATAGCTTTGTTTCTGAAGTTCAAATAGGAAATAAAAATGGATTTAAAGTAAAAAACACCAAAAAAGGACTTGGCAGTTTCATCTATTTTCCGAAAGAAAAAGATTTCGTATTTATGGACACAACTGACTTGATTTTATGTCAACAAGAAGCTATTAACTTGTTAAATGAAAATAAAATTTTTAATCAAATTAAAAGAACAGGTAAACTTAATTTTGAAAAATCAAATCTTGAAATTCAACCAAAACCTGAGCATTGGATTCAATTTAAAGATAAGAAAAACAGATTGATTGAAGCAAATGCAATATGGTACAAAGAAAAAATTCAAATAAATCAATTTGTTTTACCGTTTAAAGAAGACTGTAAATAATTTTATTACTTATTTGTTTGTTAATAAAATGAATAATTACAGCGTTTTTTAGGTAATCGCTTTTTATATTTTTGAAGAATGGAATTTTCAGCCGAACAAATTGCGGATTTATTGAATGGAGAGGTCGTTGGAGATAGCTTTGTAAACGTAAATTCATTAGCTAAAATCGAAGAAGGTCATGCAAACGCACTTTCTTTTTTAGCCAATCCAAAATACGAAGAATACATTTATTCAACTCAATCCTCAATCTGCATCGTTAATAATTCATTTGAACCTACCAAAGAATTACCGGAAACATTAACATTAATCAAAGTTGAAGATGCTTATGCATGCTTTGCGAAATTATTGGAACTATACAATAACATGAGCAAAAAATCGCCAGTTATTGAAGATCCATCTTTCATTGATAAAAGTGCAACTGTTAGTGACGGATTATATCTTGGAGCCTTTGCATACATCGGAAAAAACGCCAAAATTGGTAAAAACGTAGTAATTTATCCAAATGTATTTATAGGAGAAAATGTAAAAATTGGAGACAATACAACTATACATCCAAACGTAAGTATTTATCATGATTGTGTCGTTGGAAACAATTGCATCATTCACGCTGGATCTGTAATCGGTTCTGATGGATTTGGTTTTGCACCCAATGAAAATCATGAATATCAAAAAGTGCCCCAAATTGGTAATGTTGAAATTGAAGACAATGTAGAAATTGGTTCAAATTGTTCAATAGATAGAGCTACAATGGGCTCAACAAAAATACGTAAAGGTGTCAAAATTGATAATCTATGTCAAATTGCACACAATGTAGAAGTCGGACAAAATTCAGCTATGGCTGCTCAAGTTGGTATTGCTGGTTCAGCTAAAATTGGTGAACGTGTAATGATTGGGGGGCAAGCTGGAATTAGCGGACATATATTCATTGCAGACGACACAAAAATCGTAGCTCAATCTGGAATACCTGGGTCAGTAAAAAAAGCTGAAACATTAATGGGGTCACCTGGAATTCCAATCGACGACTTTAAAAAATCCTATTTTGGATTTAGAAAATTGCCTTTCATTTTGAATAAAATTGCAGAATTAGAGGCACAAGTAAAAGAACTTTCAAAAAATCAATAGTGAATGACTGAATATCAAAGAACTCTTAAGTCAGAAATTAAAATTAGTGGAGTTGGATTGCACACCGGCGAAAAAGTAAATGTAATTATTTGCCCTGCTCCAGAAAATCATGGATATAAATTTCAAAGAATTGACTTACCTGAACAACCAATTATTAAAGCAGATGCAGATTTAGTAGTAGCAACTGATAGAGGTACAACGCTTGAATTTAAAGGTGCACGTGTTTATACAACAGAACATGTTTTGGCAGCATTGTATGGTTGCCAAGTTGATAATGCTCTTATAAAAATTGATGCGCCCGAAGTTCCAATTATGGATGGAAGTTCAAAATTATTTGTTGATGCCATTTTGGCTACTGGTTTTGAGGACCAAACAGCAGAGCGCGAATATTTTGAATTAACTGAAAATATTCCGTGGGAAGATACAGAAAAAGGAATCGAGTTTTTGGCAATTCCTGATGTAAATTATCGTGTAACAGTAATGGTAGATTACAACTCACCTGTTTTGGGAACACAACATGCGAGTATGCATAATTTAGAACAATTTAACTCAGAAATAGCAAGTTGTCGAACTTTCGTATTCTTAAGAGAACTTGAGTTTTTAGCAACACACAATCTCATAAAAGGCGGAGATTTAGACAATGCAATCGTTTTAGTGGATCGTTTAGATATTTCGCAAGTAGAATTAGACCGTTTGGCTAAATTGTTAGGAAAAGAAGATTTAAAAATTTCTATTGATGGGTTGGGTGTATTAAATAGTACTAAGCTGCAATATGAAAATGAGCCTGCTCGACATAAATTATTAGATATCGTTGGTGATTTAGCTTTAATTGGCAAACCAATTAAGGCTCACATTTTAGCAGCTCGTCCTGGTCATTCAGGAAATGTTCGATTTGCGAAAGTATTAAAAGAACAGATCAAAAAACAACAAAACGCGGGACGTAAATTTGATCTTGAAAAAGAACCATTATACACAACTGTTGACATTGAAAAAATGTTGCCACATCGTTACCCCTTTTTAATGGTTGACAAAATCTTGGAAATACAGGAAGAATCTATCATTGGTGTTAAAAACATAACAATGAATGAGCCAATTTTCACTGGACATTTTCCAGGAAATCCAGTTTTTCCAGGCGTTTTACAAATTGAGGCAATGGCGCAGGTTGGTGGTATTTTTGCATTAAGTAAAGTAGATGAACCCCACCTCTACTCTACTTATTTTATGAAAATAAACAATGTAAAATTCAAACAAAAAGTTGTTCCGGGTGATACAGTTGTTTTTGAATTGAACTTAACTTCACCAATTCGAAGAGGTTTGGTAGAAATGTCAGGGAAGGCATATGTAAATGGAAAAGTGGTTTGTGAGGCTGAAATGTTGGCGCAAATAATAAAAGACAAGGCTTGAGATGATAAGTAATTTCGCCCAAATTTCTGAAAAAGCTCAACTTGGAGTAAATGTTATTATTCACTCTTTCTCTACAATTTTTGAAGATGTGATTATTGGTGACAATACCGTTATTCACCCAAATGTTACTCTTTATCCTGGAACTCGAATTGGCAAAAACTGCGAGATTTATCCTGGTGCCGTCATTGGTGTAATTCCTCAAGATTTGAAATTTGATGGAGAATACACAACCGTTGAAATTGGAAATAACACTATTATCAGAGAATGTGTTACAATTCATAGAGGCACAAAAGATAAATTAAAAACTTCTATTGGCAACAATTGTTTATTAATGACTTATGTCCATATCGCTCACGATTGTCAAATTGGAAACAATGTCGTTTTAGCAAGTTACACTGGACTTTCTGGTCATGTTATTATTGATGATTTTGCTATTTTAGAAGGAAAAGTCGCTGCACAACAATTTGTTCACATTGGAAAACATGCCTTTATCGGTGGTGCTTCTTTGGTCCGTAAAGACGTTCCTCCTTATATTAAAGCAGCTCGTGAACCTCTTACTTTCGCAGGAGTTAATTCTGTTGGATTAAGAAGAAGAGGTTATGCAGACGAAATTGTTCGAAAAATAGAAGACGTTTACAGAATATTATATGTGCAAAATAGCAATATTTCAAAAGGAATTGAAGCTGTAAAATCTACTTTAGTTGAATGCGAGTTAACAAATGAAATCATTGGTTTTATTGAATCTTCTGACAAAGGAATAATTCGAGGAATGATATGAGTGGCATGCACAGAGGTCAAGAAATTGAACTTAAAATTACCGACTACGCTTTCGGAGGAAGAGGAATTGCAAAAATAGAAACTGAAAATGGACATTTTGTCGTTTTCGTTGACAACACATTTCCGGGTCAATTAGTTAAAGCTAAGATAGATGTAAAACGCAAATCTTTTGCTGAGGCTAAATTGGTTGAAATCATTGAACGTTCACCTCTTGAAACTGAAACTAAATACCAAGAAATATCAGGAGGACCTTACATTCGAATTCCTGTTGAAGAACAAGAAAAAGTTAAAAAAGAATCAACAATCACCACCTTTTCGCGCATTTCTGGAATCAACTTAGACAACAAATTTGATGCGTTCATCTCCTCACCGAATCACTATTTCTACCGCAATAAAATGGAATATAGTTTTTCATCGATTGAACATTGCCTCGAAACAGATACGGAAATTGACGATGCCTTTGCATTAGGTTTCAAACGTCGCGGAACTTGGTGGAAAGTGGAGAGTTTAAATAAAGCTTCCGGATTGTTTGACGAAGAATGGGAAACAAAACTGAAAGAAATACGTGTTTTCTTAAAAGCAACAGGACTTCCAGCTTGGCATCCGCCTAAAAAAACAGGATTTTTCAGACATATTATTGTTAGAAAATCATTTCTTACAAATGAATTGTTAGTGAACTTAGTTACTTCATCAGAAGGAATTGAAAACTTTGATATTCAATCTTTTGCAAGTCTACTAAAAACCCTTTTTGGAAATCGAATTGCAGGTTTACAACACACAATAAATGACAATGTTGCCGATCGAGCAAAAATTGAAAATGGTGAAAACAACCTAATTTTTGGTTCACCTTATATTGAAGAAGTTATTTCTGGATTGACTTTTCAAATCAGTATGGAAAGCTTTTTTCAAACAAACCCAAAATGTGCAGAATTACTCTACTCAAAAGCTTTAGACTACGTTTTTGAAGATGAAATCGATTCGGACAAAGTTGTTATGGATTTATTCTGTGGAACTGGAACAATCGGTCAATTGCTTTCTGGAAGAAAAAAAGAGGTGCGCATTGTAGGCGTTGATATTGTTGAAGAGGCAATTGAAGACGCGAAGAAAAATGCAGTGAAAAATAATACTACAAATATTGAATTTTACGCCGCTGACGTTGGGAAATTCCTTAAACAGCACGAAGAATTCAATGGTAAAATTGCTAGCATTGTTTTGGATCCTCCGCGTGCTGGAATTGCACCAAAAACCTTATTGAAAGTGATTGATTTAGGAGCAAAACACATTGTTTATATTTCGTGTAATCCATCCACGCAAGCTCGAGATGCTTCAACACTTAAAGACCACGGGTATGAGTTAGAGAAGTATTCTTTAGTCGATCAATTTCCTCATACGGGTCACATTGAATCCATTGCAAAATTCACTAAAAAATGAATGTAGAAATCCTTTCCATTGGCGATGAATTATTAATTGGTCAAACCATCAATACCAACGCTTCTTGGTTGGGACAACAATTTTCTGCAATCGGTGCAAGAATCGTTAAAACCGTTGCAATCGCGGATACAGTTGAAGCAATTATAAGTGCTTTAGATGCTACAGAGAAGGATACCAATTGTGTGATCATCACGGGAGGATTAGGTCCTACAAAAGATGATATTACAAAACATACACTTTGTACCTATTTCAACACCTCACTTGAAATTCATCAACCAACCTTGGATAAAATTGAAGAATATTTTTCCAAAACAAACCGACCAATGTTGGAAACAAATCGTCAACAAGCTGCTTTGCCGTTAAATTGTACGATTTTAAACAATGTTTATGGAACTGCAGCCGGAATGTGGTTTGACGAAAAAGGAAAAGTGTTTATTAGCTTGCCTGGCGTTCCTTACGAAATGAAAGGAATTATGAGCGATGAAGCAATTCCAAGATTAAAAGAAAAATTTAGTTTAAAATCAATTTATCACCATACTGCTTTAACACAGGGAATTGGCGAATCGTTTCTCGCTGAAATTATCAAAGATTGGGAAAACTCAATTCGTGATAGTGGTTTAGGTTTGGCTTATTTACCTTCTCCTGGCTTAGTGAAACTTAGAATAACTTCATACAAAGGAGCTGAAGATGCTCAACTTATTGATCGTTATTTTGAAGAATTACAAACATTAATTCCTGAAGCATTATTTGGTTTTGAAAGTGATACCTTACCTTCGGTAATTGGAAACTTACTTAAAGAAAAAAACTTAAGTATTGGAACAGTTGAGAGTTGCACTACAGGACTTTTAGCGAATCAAATTTGCTCTATTTCAGGAGCTTCCGATTATTTTCAAGGTTCTCTTTTGACATACAGCAACAAACTTAAAGTAAAACTAGCTCAAGTTACTGCTGAAAACATTATAAATTTCGGTGCTGTTAGTGAACAAGTTGCAAGAGAAATGGCAGAAGGTGGTCGCAAAAATTTAGGAGTTGACGTTTGTATTTCAACAACTGGAATTGCAGGACCTACTGGTGGAACAGACGAAAAACCTGTTGGATTAGTTTGGATTGGAATTGCTTTTCCAAACAAAACAATTGCTCGTAAATTTATTTTTGGTGATAATCGGGAACGAAACTTACAAATGACAGTTTGGAGTGCATTGAATTGGTTGAGATTTGAGTTGAAAAAGAAATAGAACAATTCTATTAAGCATATTTTGAAAATGATGAAAACGCTGAAAACGTTTCTTTAATTAAATATATTATTTTTATTTTTCTTAATTTGAAAACTATTTTCCAGCAATAGTAACTAATTTATCCAAGTTCAAAATCGTTAATTTACGAGTATGAACTTCAATGATTTCTTCTTCTTTAAAATCCTTTAATAACCGAATAAGCGTTTC